>JASHTH010000092.1 GCA_030040655.1 Acidobacteriaceae bacterium
CGCCATGCAGCTCTCTTATGACTATGAGTCCATCGCCAAGATGATCGATCACTCGCTGCTCAACCCCTCGCTGACGACCAGCGAGCTGGAAGCGGGATGCGCGTTGGCCGTTCGCTATGGCGTGGCCAGTGTGTGCATCGTGCCGTATTCCCTGGCGCGATGCGCAGAACTGCTTGCCGGCACGGGCGTGAATGCCAGCACCACGATCGGCTTTCCCCATGGCGGGCACACCACCGCGATCAAGCTCGCCGAGGCCCGGCAGGCGCTGAAAGACGGCGGCCAGGAACTCGACGCGGTGATCAACATCGGCAAAGCGAGAAGCGGCGACTGGCCGTATGTTGCCGATGAGATTCGCGCGCTGACTCACGTGATCCACGAGGGCGGGGCGAAGATCAAAATCATCTTCGAGAATGCGTATCTCGACGATGCAGCCAAGATCCGGCTGTGCGAAATCTGCGGCGAGATCGGCGTGGATTGGGTGAAGACCTCAACGGGTTATGCGGCGAGCGGCGCCACGCTCGCCGACCTCGAGTTGATGCGCCGTCATTCGCCGCCGCATGTGCAGATCAAGGCAGCAGGCGGCGTGCGCGATCTCGACACGCTGCTCGCCGTCAGAGCCATCGGCGTGAGCCGCGTGGGCGCGACGCGGACCGAGTCAATGCTCGAAGAGTGCCGCAAACGGCTGGGGCTGGAGCCGATGGCGCACGTTGCTGTAGCTGTCGCGACGGCGGGATATTGAAGTCGCCTCAGATGAAGTACGCGCTCAGCGTCAGCACCAGCAGCGTGAGACCGATCGCAACCGCCGTAAATCCGACAATCCGCGAGGCCTTCACGTACCAGCTCGGCGGGGCTTCGCCGAGCCTTGCTTCCAGTTTGCCTTCGGCGGCTAGACGGGCATACTCGGTCGACCTTTTCTTCTTGAATTCTTCTTCGCTCTCCACGCCGGTGAAGACGACCATGTCCATGGGAAAGCTGTCCGGCCGAAGGTGCGTGTTGACGAAGTGGATGGAGAAGATGAACAGCACGGCGAGCAGCCCTTCTTCGCTGTGAATCACCAGGGCCGCGTTGAGCGCCCAGCCGGGCAAAAAGCGCGCAAAGAATGGCGCGAACCACATGGCGTAACCCGAGAAGCCGATGACCACCATGCCCCAAAAGACCGCCCAATAATCGAATTTCTCCCAATAGGCGTAGCGCTCGAATTTGGGCTTCGGCCCCAGGCCGAGGAACCAGCGGAAGTGACCCCAGAGATCTTTCACATCCTTCCAGTTGGCGACCATGGAAGTCGGACCCCAGAAGATCCCTTTTTCATGATTGACAAAGGCGCGAATGAGAATGTCGCGGAGATGGACCAGGAAGGCCAGCGTGAGCACCAGTGCACACAGCTTATGGAAGAAGAGGATGGCGCCGAATCCGCCCACGGCGCCGGCCAGCGTGCGCGCCCAAATGCTCTCGCTGAAGCGCAGCGGCAGCCCCGTTGCCGCAAGGCCGAGAAACGTGGTGAACAGTACCGCGTGCAGATTGCGCTGATGCCGCGTGAAGCGCATGAAATATCTCTTCTTCGCGGGCGCTACCGCCGCCTCGGCAAGCCTCAGTTCGGCCTCCTGCAACTCAGGCATGGTCTCCTCCTTGGCCCGATCCGTTCCCATTCTGAATCTGGTCGACGCGCGATCGGATCAGCCACAGAATGGTATGGATCAAAAAGAATGTCAGCACGCTCGCCAGCAGCAGATTCATGAACAGCCTTATGCAATAGAGCGCCGGATTCCGCTTGAGGTCGCGCGAATTGGCGTGCGGCTGATATTGCACGAAGCGAAGATTGGCTCCGGCGTGGCACCTGCCGCAGGTGACGACCAGGTTCGCGGGTGCGATGGGCGACCGCGGATCGGTTGCGGGCAAAACATCGTGGGCGCGGTGACAATCCCAGCAGCGCGCGGTCTCCACGTATCCGCCCAGCGAGCCAAGCTGCGAGTGGAACGTGTCGTGGTAGGTCGACAGCTTGTCCTTGTGGCAGGAGCCGCAGATGGGCGTCGACTGCATGCGAAACTCGGCTTCGGTCGGCTGCAGGATGGAGTGCGCCGTGTGGCAGTCGGTGCACACCGGCGCCTTCAGGTTGCCGCGTGTCACGGCGTGGCCGTGCGCGCCTTGCTGGTAGTCGGCATCGATCTTGGCGTGGCAGCTTCCGCAGGTGTTGGGGATATTCGTCTTGTAAGTAGCGCTCTGCGGATCATTGTGGCTGAGGATGTGATGCGAGCCGTGACAGCTCTGGCAGCTTGCGGCTACGAGCAGACCCTCGTTGCTCAGCGCGAAGCCGTGAATCGAGTCCATGTAGGCGGGATAGACATTGGGCAAGCCGTGCTTCTTGGCCATGGCGTCGTTGCCATGGCAGGCGCCGCAGGTGCGCGGAACGTTTAACGGATAAACGGCGGAGCGAGCGTCGGTCTTGGGAAAGATGGCGTGCGCATCTCCGTGGCAGCTGGTGCAGGGGTGGTCCTTGGCGTTGGAATGCACGCTGCCGGCCAGCGCAGAGGCCTCGTCCGCGTGGCAGGTTTTGCAGTCGACGGGAGCGATGGGGTCGGGGTGAGGGAAGTCCTTGATATCGGAGTGGCAGGCGTTGCAGGGAAGGCTGCCATGAACGCTGGCTGCAAAGGTGTGGCCATCGACGCTGGCTTTGTGGCCCGCGGAGTCCTGCAAGGCGGGATCGCTATGGCAGGTAAGGCAATCCGGATCGGCCCGGGCGGTGCGTTGCGCTACTCCCAAAATCAAGGCAACTGAGAAGATTAGAGGCAACGTGGTGAAAGCGTGCTTC
>JASHTH010000693.1 GCA_030040655.1 Acidobacteriaceae bacterium
ACGTAAAACCGGCCATAGCGCGACAACGGAGGCGAATGCAGCGTCATCTCCCACGCGCGAATGAGAGCTCCGTCGTCGGCAATCGGGAAATAGATGCTCGACTCGCCCAGGTTGGAGTGATCGAGGAAGTTGTTCACGCGGTTCTTGACCGTATCCACGTCGAGCGACCAGTTTTTATAGGGGATCTGAATGCCGAACTGGTGTTCTTCATCGCGCTCGGATGGAAGTGGCGTGAAGGCATTTTCGCCGCTGGGCAGATGGCTCGCGTAGTCGAGCACCGAGCTCGACACGGTCACAATCGGCGCAGGCTGGAAGAAATGGCCGTAGAATCCGCGCAGAACCCAGTTGAGATGGGGAATTCTCACAGTCGCCCCGATGCGCGGATAGATGGCGCTTTCATCCAGTTCGGCCCGGTAGATCGAAAAGCGCTCGCCGCCGAGGAGGGTGACATAGGGGCCGAGGCGCAGGTGGTCGGCCACGTAAAACTCGACGAGGCCGGCGTTGTTGTTGGCAGGCGTATTGGGGTACGAGTTCACGACAGGGTAGGGAGGGTTCGGCCCCTTCACCAACACGCCAAACAGGTCGCTTTCCCGCTGCAAGAACGAATAGAGCCCGCCGGAGAACGTGTTCCATCCCACGTCGAAGTGCGTATCCGCCTGCGCTCCCACGTAATTCGAATTCTGGTGCCAGGTCGTGGCCGCGGGTACGTCTGCTGTCTTCGAGTCGTAGTTGGACTGGTTCCAGTGGTAGAACGGCGCAACCGAGAAAAGCGCCTTGGGCGACATGGAGTGGACCCAGTTGGCGATCACGAACGAATCGCGCTCGGTCTGCCCGTCGCGCAGTCCCCAGGAGCAGTAATAGCCCGAGGTGCATTCGTAATCCGTCTGGCTGGGGTCGTATGGGACTTGAAAGAAATCATGCCGGAGCTGGCCATCCAGGCGAAGCTGATCTTTCGCCGTCTGGTTGCGGATGAGAGAGAGGAATCCGCTCTGCGAGTTGGTGGCATCGTGATCGATCGCGGAGATCGGCGTGGCCAGCCCGTAGTTTGAGCGATAGCCGTCGGCGCTGGTGTACCATGCCGTCTTCTCTGTGTGGTCGCCGTAGGAGAGCTGCGCCTGCGCGGTGCCGAGATTACCTCCGTAGAGCACAAACTCGCCATCACGGCTGAACTCGAATCCATTGCGGGGAAGCACGTTGAACATTCCGTAGGTGCGATCGCCGAGATCGGCCGCATAACTCCCGCGCAGCACCTCGGCGGAGTCCACGTCCTTGGGATCGATCTGCGGCCCGACGTTGGAAGCGATCTTGGTGTTGGGTATCTCGATTCCGTCGATCAGCCAGCTCGTCTGATGGCCGCCGCGCATGTGCAGCATATCGTGGGTCATGTAAGCGCCGGGGACGAAGTCGGTGATCATCTCGTTGCCGATCGTGCGGTCGGCGCCTGGCGTGCTTTCGATGACCTGGCGCGTGATCAGCGTGGTGGGAGTTACGGTATCTGCGGCGTTCGCCACATCTCCGTGAACGAAGACGGTTTCGTTGGCCCGACCGACATTGAGCGGAATGTGCAAGACGGGATTTGTGCCTGAGGCGAGGGTCAGTGTCTGCTCTGTGGACTCGAACCCATTTGCGGAAACGGTAAGGCGATAGACGCCGATGGGCGCTTCCGGCAAGTTGAATTCACCTTCAGTGTTTGTGGTTGCGTGAAGGGTGAAGCTGGAGTCGGTGGCGGCGAGAGTCACGCTTGCTGCAGCAATGGGCCGGTGCTGCGGATCGTGCACCACGCCATGGATGGTGGCAAATACGGTGCCCATCGCGGGCAGTGAAGCCGCGAGCAGTAGAGCTGCGGTCCAGACCGATTGTCGGCGCATGGGAAGCTTCTCCTGGAGCATCGGAACGCGCGCCGAGGTGCACCCAGCGGCGCGGGGCCCGAATTCCGGTTAGGAAGATACTCTGCGGTTGAAAGCGGGATCCCAACCAATGAGATCGGCACACGTGCATGCCACATCGGGGCCTTGAAGCTGCCGGGCATTGGCGAGGCCCGATCCGCGTAGTGCGGCGCCTTCAACAAAAGATCAGCAGGAGATGGAGTCGGGAGGCCCACGACTCAAGTGCGCGCGAACGGGCCTGAAACGCGCCGACGTACGGAACGGCGAATCGGCAAGAGGCTGCACCCGCGGAGCCGGAAGCGCGGCCGGCGTTGGCGTCAGCGCAGTGATCGGCGCCATGGATTGCGCCAGGTATCCGGGAAAATACGGGCAGTGCGCCGGAGCGGCAACGATGGGAGTCGCGCCCGAGGACGCGAGCATCGGCGCCATTTGTCCGGCCATGGCGCAGTGATGCTTGCCGTGGCGCCGGCAGCAGGCGGGCAGGCGCGAGTCATCGTCAGCCTGGAGCGTCGCAGTCAGTGGCCCCAAGGAGAAGAAGATCACCAGCAGGATGGAAAGCGCCCGCCGCATCTCGACTATCATGCTACATGAATTCCGACTCGAGAGGGCAAAAATGGGATCAACGGACAAAGCTCAGGTATCATCGGGTCATCTGCTGTTTCAGTCCGCAATTGAGGAGATACTTTGTCTGGGGTCAACGTTTCGGTATCGCCTTGGCTCTCAAGCCCGAAGGAATCGCGCCTGCGCCGTCCGCTGCGCATTGCCATCTTTGGTTTCGGAACCGTGGGCAGCTCGGTGGCCCGCATCCTCGTCGAATCCCAGCCCGAAGGGCTGGATCTGACCCACATCTTCAATCGCCGCATCGATCGCAAACGCGTCGATTGGACGCCGGCGAGCGTGGAGTGGAGCGAAGACGCCGATGCGGTGCTGGCATCGAACGTCGACGTCATCGTGGAGCTCGCCGGCGGCCTCGATCCCGCGGGCAACTGGGTGCGCCGCGCGCTCGATGCCGGCAAGAGCGTGGTGACGGCCAACAAAAAGCTGATCGCGTCTCACGGCGTGGAGCTGGAGCGGCTGGCCGAGGCGAGGGGCGGGCACTTGAAATATGGCGCCGCGGTGGCCGGCGGAATTCCGGTGATTCCCGGGCTCGAGCAGGGACTGGCCGGAGATCGCATCGACCGCGTGGTCGGCATTTTGAACGGCACCTGCAACTTCATTCTGAGCCAGATGGACGAAGGCGCGGAATATGCCGCCGTTCTCGCTGAGGCCCAAAAACGCGGATATGCCGAGGCCGATCCGACCGAAGACGTGGGCGGATTCGACGCGCGCGCCAAGCTGGCGATCCTGATGCGGCTGGCGCTGCGGGCGGTCGTCGATCCCGAAGAGATTCAGCCGCGGGCGATCACGCAGGTCTCCGCCATCGACTTCACCTATGCGCGCGACCTGGGCTGCACCATACGCCAGATCGCTCGCGCTGAGCGAACCGGCGGCGCTATCGCCGCGACGGTTGGGCCCATGCTCGTAGCGCAGCGGTCGCCGCTGGCGTGGTCGCGCGGAACCGAGAACATGGTGATCTTCACCGGCCAATTCGGCGGCGATGTGGTCTTTTCCGGCCACGGCGCGGGCGGGCAGCCGACGGCCGTTGCCGTGGTCAGCGATCTGCTGGCGCTGGCGCACGGTTCGCGCCGCGTGGAAATTCCCGCGGTGCAGGCCAGCGTGAGCGCGGAATTCGAAGTGCCTCACTATATCCGCCTTCTTGTCGACGACCGTCCGGGCATTGTCGCCGAGATCACCGGCTATCTGGCGCGAGAGCGTATCAACATTCGCGCTATTCTGCAGAGGCCGGGTTATCCGCCGCATGCGCTTCCCTTCGTCGTAACCGTCGAGCCTTGCAAGTCTTCGGCCCTGCAGCGGGCGCTTGCCAGTATTCGCACCATGAATTGCCATCGCGCTGAGCCGCTCGATCTGCAGATGCTCGAGTAGGGACTGAGGGATTAGGGACTGAGGGATAGGCATTAGGGCGAGCGCGTTCTGCGCGGAGGTCTGGGAGTGATTGGCAAAGTCTATCGATGTGAAATCTGCGGGATCGAGAGCAATAATCCGGTGCGATGGATTGTGATCCAGTGCTCCGATTCCTACCTGACAGTCTTCAAATGGACCGACGAAGCCGCGAGCGCGCCGCACGCGCGGCACTATTGCGGCGAAGGCCATGCGCAGGTCTACATCAGCCGGTGGTTCGAGTCGCTGTGCGGATGAATGTTCGCGCGACTTTATCGCTGTGCTCCGGCGCGACCGGTCGATTCGCGAATCACCAGTTCGGGCGAGACCATGATTTCGGGGGCGTAATCCTTCTCGCGGTCCGCAATCCGCTCCAGCAGAACTTGCGCGCCGCGCCGGCCCATCTCCGTCAGCGGCTGGCGAACCGTCGTCAGCGAAGGAGTGTAGTAGGCTGCGGAGAGAATATCGTCGAAACCGACCACGGATACATCCGCGGGAACACTCAGCCCGGACTCCTTTAAAGCACGAATGGCGCCGATCGCGGCGATGTCGTTGAAGCAGAAGATGGCGGTAAAATCGCGCGTCCGTTCGAGCAGTGCGCGCATGGGCTTGTAGCCGATTTCGGGGGCCATGGGATGCTGGCCGGTTTTCATCGACCATCCCGTCGCGTCGATGCGGATCACCAGCGCCGGATCGATCCTGAGGCCCATGCCCTGCGCCGCTTCCTCGATGCCTTCCCAGCGGAACTCGGAATCGGGAATGGCTCGCGGCCCGCGCATGAACGCGATGCGACAATGCCCGAGCTCGCCGAGATGAGCCAGCGCTTGCCGCGCGGCGAGATGGTGGTCGAGCACAATGTTGGTCACATTTTCAGCCGCGCTGTGGGCGGAGATGGCCACCACCGGAACCGGTACCGTGATCTGGTCTGCGGCCGTGTTCAGCAACAGAAAGCCGTCGACCGCGCGCTCCACCAGCATGCGCGGATACTGCTCGATCAGCTCCTTCTTCCAGTCATGACAGGCGGTGAAATAGAAGTAGTGGGCGCGCGTCAGCTCCTCCACCACGCCGCTCATCACGCGCGTAAAATAGCCTTCGCTCAGGTCCGGAGCGAGCACTCCCACGCTCATCGAGCGGCTCTGCCTCAGCGACCGCGCGAAATAGTTGGGCCGGTAGTTCAGCCGCTCGGCGGCAGCCAGGACGCGATTGCGCGTCTCCTGCGGAATGGATCTTGCCGAAGGCGAATTATTGAGAACAAGCGAAACAGTCGTCTGGGAAAGTTCGAGATGTTCGGCCAGCATGCGCAGGTTTACGTGCCCCGGCGCCGCTGCAGTTTTACCTCTTGCCATGTTCGAGTTGTAACACGTTCGCTTCAGGCTTGGGAAATGCTGCCGGGAGCCAGGTAGAGCGATTTTGCAGGGCCGATCGCGCGAAGTTCATGAACGAAATCCATGGGCGCGGCGCGACTCGACTCGTAACAGGACACGACTTGAGTTGGGCCCAAAGAGCAGAAAAAGGAACAGGGCTTCAGCCGCTGAAGCGAAGTTCGAGACCTTCTTTAGGGCTTTCCCTGATCCGCGCGCAAGTGATTCACGCCCGGCCTGAGCGGCATGACTTTGCCGTTATAAACAAAACTGCCGGCCAGTTGTCCCGGCAGCGTGACGGTGGCCGTAAGCGCCGGTCCGTGCCGCTCGTACTCGACTTCGATCATGCCTTGCGGATGCGGGAAGGTGGCCGTGAGCGATGGGAGATTGCCCAGGTGCGGCGCGATCCGCACCGACGCGAAGCCCGGAGCGCTCGGCTCGATGCCCGCCACCAGCGTGAGCAGGTCATAGATGGGGTGCGCCGTCCAGGCATGCGAATCCGAGCGCGTGTTGCCCGGGATCTCCGGCCAGGTGCTGAAGTGCAGCGGCAGCAGGTCGCGCCAGGGCTCAATCGATTGGAGGTAATCGTCGGCCATGCCCGCGTGCTCCAGCGCGCGCGCCAGGTAGAAGCGGAAATAGTACGATGCGCTCAGGACTCCGTTGGGCGTGGTTCCCGGCTCGATGGCCAGCATCTCGCGCAGCACCTTCCGCTGAGTGTCTTTGGGCACTACGTCGTAGAGCACGCCGAGAATATTCGTCTGCTGGCTGAAGTTTTTCTGGTCGGGATTGTCGGCGACGAGGCCGCGGTCGCGGTTCCAGCATTTGGCGAAGAGACCTTCGCGCATGTGCGCGGCGCGCGCCTGGTAGCGCGTGGCCAACATCGGGTCGCCGAGGTTCTGCTCGAGATCGGCGGCGTCGTTCAGCGCGCCGAGGTATTCGAGCGACGTCGTGCACGACTCGTGATTCCTATCGTAGGTGGGAATCTCGCCCGACGAGACCCAGTCGACAAAGCTCCACCAGGGCACCTCGCGCAGCAGGCCGTCCGGCTGCTCGTATTGCGCAAACCAATTCAGCACGGAGCGCTCGCCCATCAGCTTGGTGCGCACGAACTCGGCATCAGGCCGGTACATCCAGTAGTCACGCAGCATGCCGATGTAGATCAGAGAGAATGTCGGAATGGTCTGCGGCAGCGAGCTGGGATAGCGGCTGCGCGTGAGCCCTTCGGGAATGCGTGAATGATCGAACGCCGTAATCGCCTGCCGCGCCAGCCGATCGTCGCCTGCGACCGAATACGAGATCAGCGCCTGCACGCGCGTGTCGCCGATATATTGCAACTGCTCGTAGTACGGCGTGTCCATGTAGGTTTCGTGCGCGTCGAGCCGCGCCGTGCGCCAACTGACTTCCCAGATTTTGCCGAGATCGGGATCGCCGGACTGGAAGGTCGCGCGCTCTTTGAACGGATATGCCGTGAAGTTTGCAGTCAGCGAATCGAGCTTGAGCGGCTCGTCCGCGGTCTGGATGTCCAGATCGAGATAGCGCCAGGTGCGCCACCACAGCGACTGGAAGGTGCGGTGCTCGCCGCCGTC
>JASHTH010000694.1 GCA_030040655.1 Acidobacteriaceae bacterium
CCCCCAACGCCTCCTGCCGAATGCTAAAATCAATCAGTGCCGGGTCCTACGCGACGTAATCCCGCCAACCCCGCCAGGTCCGGAAGGAAGCAACGGTAACGGGCTAGTACGGGCGCAGTAGGTCACCCGGTACTTTTGTGCGTTGGGCACGAGTTGTGCCTTCCCTCCGCGTTCGACTGGATTCCGCTTTTCGGGTAAGGAGAGATACATTGACCCTCGCCGTACGCCCCGCCGTGGGCCGGCGCGCCAAGATCACGGCGCTCGGAACCTACGTCCCGCCCGATGTGCTGACCAATCGAGACTTCGAAAAGATGGTAGAGACCAGCGACCAGTGGATCATGGAGCGCACGGGCATCCGCGAGCGGCACATCTTGGCACGAGGGCAAGGGACGAGCGACATGTGTGCGGAGGCGGCGCGGCGATGTCTCAAGCAGCGCGGCATTGCGCCGAGCGAAGTCGAGGCGATCTTAGTCGGGACGGTCACGCCGGACATGATGTTTCCCTCCACGGCCTGCCTGGTGCAGGAGAAGATCGGCGCCAAGGGCGCGTGGGGATTCGATGTCTCCGCCGGATGCTCGGGGTTCGTCTTTGCTTTGCAGGCGGGCGCAAGCCTGGTGACGAGCGGCGCGCATTCCAAGGTGCTGGTGATCGGGGCCGACGCCAACACGCGCATGACCGACTACACCGACCGCGCCACCTGCGTGCTCTTCGGCGACGGTGGCGGAGCGGTGTTGCTGGAGCCCTGCGAAGACGGCGAGATCGGCCTCATCGATTTCGTGCACGAGATCGACGGCTCGGGAGGCGTCTCGCTGAATCTCAAAGGCGGCGGCAGCCTCAATCCTCCCACTCACGAAACCGTCGACAAGAAGTGGCACTACATCTACCAGGATGGGCAGGCCGTTTACAAGTTTGCCGTGCGCAAGATGGCCGAAGCCACGACAGCGGTGCTCGAACGCAACGGCATGACCGGCAAGGATCTCGACGTGTTTATTCCGCACCAGGCCAACAAGCGCATCATTACGTCGACCGCCGATCGGCTGGGCATGGATCCCGAACGCGTCATCATCAATATCGATAAGTACGGCAATACTTCGGGCGGCACGATCCCGCTGGCCATGGAGACGGCGATCGAAGAGGGCAAGCTGAAGAAGGGCGACCTGGTGCTGCTGGCGGCCGTCGGCGCGGGGTTCACCGTGGGCGCGTCGCTGCTCAGGTGGGAGATGTAAAGGAGCCTACAAACGACTGATTGCGATCCAGCTTTTCTGACTAGACGCAATGGGACCGATCTTGATCCGCAATGTCCATCTACGAGCTGCCTCAAGAGGATTGACGGTTTCCGTCGGCATCAACCTCGCGATGATCGTAGCGGGGCTCGTGAGCGGCTTTGGAGACAGGAATTCATTGCTGGCTCGCTTTTCGAATCTTATTGCTGCGCCGCCGGGACTTCTCATCATCCGCTGTTGCCAGCCGCGCCAGCACACAGTTCAGTCATTTGTCGCCTCTGTGGCAGCGTCGATTGCGATCTCGACCGCCTTTTACGCCATCGCTGCATGGGTCCTTCTGGAGCTCCTTGCTTGGCTCAAATCGCGCACGGGACATCCATCGCCTAATTTGTGATCGAGCTTAGCGAATTCCAGTGGTCGCGTTGGCGTGACTCGCGTAACCGGGCGAATATTTCGGTAACGCACCGATTTCCGCCGCCATCCGGAAGAATTCGCGCATCCCCTCGATGCATTCTTCATCGAGCACATAGTGGATGTTCGAAGTCAGATAAGAACGAATCGTCTCCTCGGGCAGCGGAATGCGATGGGACCACTCGGCGACGAGGGCATCGATGTTGGCGAGGCCGTGATCGCGGGAGCGGACCAGATCTTCGGTGATGCTTTCGTCCAGGGCGCTGCTGCACGCCGGGCCGGCCGCCCACACGGCGGAAACGAATGCCGTGCCCATCAGGGCGCGCCACTCCTCGGCCAGGTCGTGGTAAACAAGTTCCTCGCCTGTCCGCTCGACGCGATTGGCGCGTTCTTCCAGAGCCAGCAGCGCGGGGTCTCCGATGACGATCGCGGCGTCGGCGCGGTCGAGCATGACATCGAGGTCGGCCGTCATCGGTGCGAATGGGATCGCCGGATTCCCCCATCGGTGGAACAGGATGCGCGCGTAGACGAGCGTGGTGCGGCTGGCGATGTCGGCCGCGACGTTGCGCAGCTTCTCAAGCGGCTGCTTGGCTCGGCGCACCAGCAGCAGAGATCGCACGCGCCCTTTTGACGCAATGGTGCAACCGGGCAGGATGCGCAGGCCGGACGTGGCAGCGAGCGCGGCAATGGGGACCAGACCGATGTCAGCCGTGCCGTTGGCGAGCCGATCGGCGCACTCCGACGGCGTCATCGATTCGACCTGGTAGCGCTTGGCCAGCTCCGTTGCCAGCGGAGGATGGTCGAAGTCCCACATGAGCGGCGCCGGATTGAGGAATCCGATGGCGGCCACGCGCAGGCGGGACTCGGGTTGAAGATTCACGGTTCTTAGACTATCAGCGGGGAGATC
>JASHTH010000695.1 GCA_030040655.1 Acidobacteriaceae bacterium
ATTGAGCGCAAATCTGGCTGAAGTTTTTGAATCCGCTGACACTCGTCAAGGTCTTCCTCGCGCCGGTGGCGAAACTGAAACTCAAACTGCACAGCGTTCGTCTGCGATTCCAGACTGGCGAAGTTTTCGTTGATCTGGCTGCGGAGACGGCCGATCTGTGAAGCGGTACCCGCACTGCTGCGTGCCACGAGACAAACTCCAAACTGTGCCAGCATCCGTACGTTCCGCACCAGTAGTTTCTGCAGCTGCTCCGCATCGCTCTTCGCCCCGAAGCGGTCGAAGATAAAGCCCATGGCAAGAATACCCAGTAACACGCCAGCCACCTTGTCGCGCGCGATGGTGAGGTCGGTCTCGATGTGGGAATCCTGCAGGTTGACGAAGTAGAAGGCGAGCGCCATCTGCACGCCAAAAAAGGAAAGCCGCGGGCTGGAGGTAGCGAACCACGCGGCGATCGCGGTCCCCGCCGCAAACAAGAGAGCAAACCCAAAGACGCTGTCGAAACCCGGCAGGATGAGAATTTGCGCCGAAATGCCCATGACCAGTCCTCCAGCAACAAATCCAGCAAGGCGGAGAGATTGCGCCTGGAGCGAATTGCCAATGGTGGTCAGCGCGGTAACGATGCAAGTGAGCACGGAGGTTGTGCCGATGCCGGGCCAGTCAAGCGCGTTGTAAAGCACGTAACAAGTGGTAGCAGCCAGGCATCCAGCAAGGGCGAAGCGTCGATATTCCGGGTTCTGGAATGTATCCGGCAGAAACGGAGCGCGCCACCAATCCCGTCCTGGTACGTTTTGCGAAACATCCACGGTCTGATCGCGCTGAAAGACTTCAGTGATGAGTTCGACGGTCCGTTCCATCTCCTCAAGCATGGGGAAGCCAGAAGACGGCAGCCCCTCGATCGCGCGAGGGCATGCGGAAATGCCCCCTGACTCGCGCAGCTCCGTTCGGATTGCGCCGAGTCTCTCAGACAGTGCGCGCAGGCGGATCGCGTCATCGTCGCCGGGATTGGGGGCAATGCGTTCGAGATTTGCGGCCAGACCAATGAGCCGGCCAGCCAGGGAAATCAGGGCGCCGAGCTGCGCCCGCCGCGTTGGGTCTGCGCCTTGGCGCTGCAAAGTCATTCTAAGTCGGCCGGTGCCGATCATTTGGTATTGAAGAACTCTGTCGATGACCGATTTCGGTGGGGCTTGGCGAGTCGCGAAGCTTTCCACTAGCTGCTGCACCGTGAGCAACAGATCGCCTACAGATGCGATGAGCGGATCGGACTGATCGAAGATGCGGTATAGCGCTTCGGTCACCACAGTGACGCCGGCACCGACAGCGATGATCAAGACAGGCCAGAGGGTGCTCTCCACCAGCACCTGGCTCGGCAAGGAGCGGTCCCATGCCGGCAGGGCTATGCCGATCGGAATGGCGAAAACCAGCGCACCTGCGTAGTTAGTGGTCGTGCGGATAACGAAGAAGATCAGATACAGACTTCCGATCACCCAGAAAAAATGAGTAATGGGGTAACCGCGGAACAAGATCATCCCCAGCAGGGTGTAGAGCGTTGCGCCGACGAACGCGAGGACGAGGATTCGGCCATTACGCCAAGTAGCGGCGAGATTTTCGCGGGCCAGGAGAATGGAATAGAGACCAGCCAGGAACGCGTTAGGAATGCGGAAGGTCACGACAATGAGCATGACCAGCGTAGCCGTGACCGTCATACGCACGACCGTGTTGACGCGTCCTGGATACGGAGCGACCTCCCACCGGATGAATTCCCGAAACCAAGGCCAAGATGTGCTTCGGGCCGCTGATTTGTGGCGGATCTGAGTGGCTTGCGTCGCCATATTATGGCTTCCGTTCGTATCCGCGGACAACTACAACAGCGGATTCCCCCAGACGAACGGCATCAGAGGGCGGCAGCTGGATCCGGATGCGGACGGGGTATCGGCTGGCGAGGTGCACCCAGCTCAGAGTGCGTTGTACGTCGGGTAGGCCGGATGTGACTCGGCCCAGGATTGAAGGATCTGGTATAACACCGTACCCCGTGCTCTCTACGACTCCTGTAAATCGCGTTCCCGGGTCGGACATAAGATAAACGTCCGCAATCATGCCCGGCTGAATGTGCTTCAGCTGCGTCTCGCGGAAATTCGCAAGGACCCACCAGACGCGAGTATCGATAAGCGTGAAAATCTCCTGTCCGATGTGAGCATAGGCACCCTGGGAAATGACAAGGCTGGTTACACGCGCATCGAATGGAGCATAGACGCGGCATTGGTTGTAGTTGTATTCGGCGTTGGCGATGGCGGCGGCCCGTCCCTGCCGTTGGGCCACGAGGGGATCGAGGGTAAGTACGCTGGACTGCGATCGGTGAAACTCTGCCGTACTCTGCTCCGCGGAAGCCTTGGCCTGCGCCAAAGCGGCCAGCATCGAGTTGAGGTGAGCTCGATTGAGAGCCAATTGCGATTCGGCTTCGTGCACGGATTGCGCGCTGGCTTGCTCTGTCGTACGTGCCTGGTCCACCTGGTCGACGGTTACGTATTGTTTGGCGAGCAGGGGCTCGACGCGGTGCAGGTTATCTTGGGCGTAAGCCCACTCGGTCTTGGATCGATCCAGCGCAGCCTCAGAGTGGGCGACATCGGCCTCGGCCTCATGGACCGAGGCCTGCGCTCGCTCGACGTTGGCGGCGGCGCTGCGGGTTGCCGCACCGGAAGCAGTAACGGCGTGCACTTCGGCCTGAATGCGCCGTTCTTCATCGACGATCTGGCCTTCAAGAGCGGCCTGTTCCGACACGGCGTGGTCAACGGCATACTTATAAGGCCGATCGTCAATTTGGAAAAGTAGATCGCCTTGTTTAACGCTCTGGTTGTCGGCGACGTTCAGGTGCAGTATGGGCCCCTCGACGACCGGGGCAATTCCAATGTAATTGGCAAAGATTTCGGCATCATCGGTTTGGGGATGCCGAGCTGCGACCAAGTAGACAACGATCAATCCGACGACCGCCAGCAGAACCATGGTTGCGGTGAAGACACGACCGTACCATCGAAGTTTTGCAATGCGCTCATCTCGCACGGATTGGTCGGTCTCTGGATCAATCATCGCACGTACCTAACTGTAGAGCAGCAGCCACAGCATGCACGCGAGGAAGACTGCCATGCTGAGATAGAAAAGCACAGGCGCGGCAATCTGTATGGCGAAGGCAGTGCGAGCGATCACCGCGCGCGCGCCTGCCATCAGAACGAGACCACCGATCGAGCAGAAGATCCACGCCGGGAAAAAGGAACCAAAGATGCTGTATTCCGGCGAGTGGGAGCAACCAACCAACGTTAGCGGCACCGTCAGTGACAAAGCTCCGAGCCGGTAAAACGACTGTGTCCGGCGTTCATCGCGCCCCGTCGACACGGCTTTCACTATCACTCGACCGAACATATGTCGAAATTGCCTCATCCAAGCCCACTAGCTGTCGATGCCACCCGAGGGGTCAGATTCCCAAGGTCAGCCCGGACCCACGATTAGTCGTTCATCGATAATCGAACCCCGGTCTTACCGCTTGATTCAGCCATAGAGTCGAACCGGAATCTATGGCACGAAGGTATCGACCGATACTTTGGTCCAATGGATTCGGCTCTACACTTCTGTGTTAATCGCTGGTGGACGCTCAATTGGAAGACGCCTCGGTTGACGGAATACCACACATCGTTGAATGTTTTCTTTTTGTCGCTGCTTTTCGCGCTCTCCACGCTGCGAGCTTCGGGACAATGTGCCGGCAAAGTGTCCTCTCCAGCAGCCGTCTCGGATTGTGCTGCTCGCGAGACTCCTCGCGAGGGAGCAGCGATTCTCGATCCCGCTCACCCGTACACGCTGGCCGAGCTGATCGACATCGCCGAACAGCACAATCCGAGCACGCGCGCGGTGTGGGAGCGCGCAAAACAGAAGGCACGGGAGCTCGGTTTGGCGAAAAGCTCCTATTACCCCAAGTTAGAAGGCTTGGCTGTTTTCGGCGACGAGAGACGAATCAATCCGTTTCCGGAACCGCTCGCCCCTCGCGGTTACGTTATGGTCGAGTTGCCCGACGTCCGGCCCGAAGTCACGCTCCAATATCTCATCTTCGACTTTGGCAAACGCGAAGCGAGCGTCGACTCCGCGAAGGAAGACAGGCTGGCCGCGGGCGCAGACATCATCCAGGTAAATCAGGCGTTGGCGTTTCGTGTCGCCAGCGCCTACTACCAGCTGGTAACTGCACAGGAAAGATTGCAGGCCGCGCGGGACACATTGCGAACTGCACAAACCACGCAGGACGCGGCTGAGAACAGACTGAACAATGGGCTTGCGACTCTTCCCGATGTTCTCAACGCGCGCGCCCAAGCGTCACAGGCAATGTTCGACGAAGAATCCGCGGATGGGGACGAAAAGATTGCCCGCGTCAAGCTGACTGAAGCAGTTGGAGCCGATCCGTCCCCCAACATAGTGATCGACAACCAAAGGAGTGCGCCGTTACCGAATAGGCTCACAATGTCAATCGAAGCGCTGATCGATCGCGCGATGGCGAATCGTCCCGAACTCATGGCGCAAGCTCTGCGAATCCGCTCCGCCGAAGCTCGCGTTCGTGGAGCCCGGGCCGAGTACAAACCGCAGATTGACCTATCGGGATCGGTTGCGCAGACCTCCCTTTGGCCGACGGCGGACTATGGCCAGCTCGGCGCCGCGAGTGAGCCTACGTGGTCCGTTGCACTCGGCATCCATTGGCGCATCTTTGACGGAGGCGCGCGCAAGAACGAACTGTCGATCGCCGAATCGGAACACCGCGAAGCAGAGGATGAGCTGACGGAGATTCATGATCAGACGACGCGCGAGGTCTGGACTGCTTACATCGCATTCCGGACGGCATTGCGAAAGCACGACGCCGCCGTAGCGCTCCTCGAAGCCGCCAATGCCTCTTACTCGGCGTCGCTCGATGCATACAAATATGGAGTCAGGAATCTGGTCGATGTTGTTACCGCAGAGAACCAATTAGCCCAAGCCCGATTATCCAGTGTCTCCGCGCGATCGGAATTATTTGTGGAGGCAGTCAATCTTGAATTTGCCACCGGAAATCTGCTGAGGGACGAACCACCAGCGACAGGACTTCAATCTCCGGTCAATCAGCAATGATTTCGCCGGGACTACAATCGCCTTCGTTCCGCACGACGGTATCTTCGATCAATCGTGGTTAGGCCGGCGGAGTAAGTAGCGCATTTACTGGACGAAGGTATTGATCGATGCTTTCGTCCAATGGCTCTGTCTCGGCTGCTCTGGCCTAATTGTGTTGTCACGTGCGCCGAAGCCGAATGGCCGACACCTCCATTGGGCATGTGATTCCACTGTGAGCGGCCCTGGAATGACGTCAATACCCATGTCGCAAGCCACGTCGATCGTATTCGTTGTCGACGATGACTTCTCGGTGCGTGAATCCCTGGAATACTTGATCCGCTTTGCAGGCTGGCATCCAGTGACGTTTGAGTCGGCGCGGGAATTTCTGGCACATCCTCGTGTCTTCGTCCCAAACTGCCTTGTGCTCGACGTCTCACTTCCGGATCTGAATGGTCTCGATCTGCAGAAGCGCATGGCCCTCGAGAGGCAAGACATGCCCATCATCTTCATCACCGGCCATGGCGATGTGTCCATGACGGTCCGCGCCATGAAGGCGGGAGCTCAGGAGTTTCTGACCAAGCCCGTCAATGATGATGTATTGTTGACTGCCATCCGGGCAGCCCTGGAACGTAGCCGGTTCGCACTTTCGCGCGAGCTGGAGCTGGAGGCGCTTAGAGACTGCTACGCCTCCCTTTCCGGGCGTGAACGGCAAGTCATGTCGTTGATCGTCTCAGGCTTGTCGAATAGGCGGGTAAGCAATGAACTCGGCATCGCCGAGGGGACGGTAAAGGCGCACCGTGGGAAGGTAATGGAAAAGATGAAGGCCGACTCCATCCCCCATCTGGTTAATATGGCGGGACGGCTCGCCTCTTTGGGTCTCCGGCACGAACCGTCATGCGAACCGGTTATCGATTCCGAAGACTTCGAATGAACTGCCGGCGTCGTGCTCCGGCTCGGATCTGCCGCTTATCAACCGCATTCGCGGGATTTCGTTTGGAGCCGGGCGGTAAGCGCATCCGACAGGGCCTCCACCCGACCGGGGCCACGCGCTCGCCAAGTGTTTGCGCAAACTTCTGCGCGGTGTCGGGCATAATCGGCAAACATCGCAGGACCGGCTCGCGCTCAATTGATCAATTTCCGTCACCTAATAGTGGAAGGCGGGTCGACCTCGTGTGTCGAGGTCTTCGATACAGACATTCATTTCGGAAAGCCAATCCACGTCTGACCCACACAAGGTCAAGTCATGATGGACACCAAGATCGTCGAACCACCCGAGGATGGGGTAAACGGCAATTTGCGCCTTACGGTTCATAACGATGCCCCTTGTCTCCTCTTCAACGGTTAATTGTTTCATGTAAAACTCCATGAGGAGCTCCCAGTCACTCTGTTTGCTGCCGCGGTCTAATGGTTTCGCAACAGATGACACATACGAGTGAGCCAGAAAAGTCAACGCAGATCCATTGAACGAAGGTATCTCCCGATACTTTGGTACCATTCGACAACTCCATGTTGGTCCCTGGAATTGGCGGCTCAGTTAGCTCGTATTCTTCCGACAGATTTGAAAGCCAATTGCGAATTCGCACGCTACGAAAGCGCCGGTGGGTGTTGCGAAAGCGCAGACCAGGGCGCCAGCGCTGTCCGCGGGACAACTTTTCGGCTGACATCCACAAACCAATACCAAGGCGCAATGGACATTTTCAGTTGGGATAGCGCATCTTTGTGTGGTGAAGTGCGCCCGAGCTTCGGAAAGCAGGCGATTGTGAGCTTACCGGGCTTGTAACCAGCGAGGTGACACGATGAAGGCGACGCAACTGCTGCACGACGAAGGCCAGAGCCTCTGGCTCGACAATATTACCCGTGACCTGCTGGACAACGGCAGGCTGAGACAATACATCGACGAGCTGTCGATCACCGGGCTCACCTCGAATCCAACGATCTTTGACCACGCCATCAAGAACAGCGCGACGTATGATTCCGCGATCACCCGGAAGATGAAGCAGGGCTTCTCGGGCGAGGCACTGTTTTTCGATCTCGCCATCGAGGACCTCAGCCGGGCGGCGGATCTATTCCGGCCCATCCACGAAAAGTCCAACGGAGTGGACGGGTGGGTATCGCTGGAAGTGTCCCCCTTGCTTGCGTATGACGCGGCCAGCACTCTGTTGGCCGCCAAAGAGTTGTTTGGGCGGGCGCATCGACCGAACCTGTTCATCAAGATTCCAGGCACCGAGCAAGGTCTCCCCGCAATCGAGGAGGCGATCTTCGCCGGCATTCCCATCAATGTCACGCTCCTGTTCTCGCGCGAGCAATACCTGGCGGCAGCCGAGGCTTTTCTTCGCGGTGTCGAGAGGCGTATCGAGGCCGGACTCAATCCTGGTGTCGGCTCCGTGGCATCGGTGTTCGTCAGCCGCTGGGATGCGGCTGTGGCCAGCAAGGTGCCTGAGAGGCTTCGCAACCAACTTGGAATCGCCATCGCGAAACGCACGTACAAGGCGGCCAGCGCGCTTTTGGGCTCCGCCCGCTGGCAGCGTATTTACAACCTCGGCGGCCGTCCGCAACGTCTGTTGTGGGCCAGTACCGGGACCAAAGATCCCAAAGCCTCAGACATCCTCTACGTCAAGGCCCTAGCTGCGCCTTTCACTGTGAACACCATGCCCGAGGGAACATTGAAGGCGCTGGCGACTCACACTGATCTAGGCGAATTGCTGCCTACTGACGGCGGAAATAGCGAGGAGGTTCTAGCGGAGTTTGCCAATGTCGGCGTCGATATCGATGTCTTGGCTGCGCAGCTTCAAAGGGAAGGAGCCGAGTCCTTTGTCAAGTCGTGGAATGACCTGATGGGGGTCATTTCTTCCAAGACTGCGTCGCTTGAAAAAGGCGCCGCGCTGGAAACCGTCAGTTAACCAAGGTGAACCCCAATTCGACGCGCTGACCCGCTGTAACACCCCATACAAAGGTATCGACAATACGTTCGTCTGATTGTTTTGCTCCCGCACTTCGGGCTTAATCGCTAAATCGACCGCGTCCAAAGCGCTCGGGAGCGGCTACTAAGAAGAAGTCGGCGAGTATGGGACAAGCGTCCCCATGGAGGACATGTGCACGACATACGGAATGTCTTAGAGCTGGCACGAAACCGTGGAGTCGCGGTCGGTCATTTCAATGTGTCCGACTTGGTTCTGTTGAAGGCAGTCGTCGCTGCCGCGCGGGAGCTGCAGGTCCCGGTTCTCGTCGGTGCGTCCGAGGGCGAGCGTGAATTTATGGGAGTCCGTCAGATAGCGGCTCTCGTTCGAAGTTTGCGGGAAGAGTCAGATTCTCCTGTCTTCTTAAACGCAGATCACACGCACACGCTGCAAAAGGCGATAGAAGCCGCCAAAGCGGGATTTGACACCGTGGTCTTCGACGCTTCCGCGCTGCCGTTTGAGCAAAACGCGCGCCAGACGAAAGAGGCGGTTGAGGCTCTGAAAGCAGTGAATCCTGCCATCCTCGTTGAAGGAGAGATCGGCAATATCGGTTCCGGGTCTGAGATACATGAACTCGATCCCGATCTATCGAAATACCTGACCACTCCTGCAGAGGCAAATGAATTTGTTGAGTTCACAGGAGTTGACGTGCTGGCCCCGGCGGTGGGCAACATGCACGGCATGTCCCAGAAGATGGTTACAGGAGAAAAGAAGAAACGCCTGGATATCGAGAGAATCGCTCAAATCAAGGAAGCGGCACGGGTTCCGCTTACTCTGCACGGCGGATCGGGAACCGATGATCGAGATTTGCTGCAGGCGATCGCCGCCGGGATCAGCATTGTACACATCAATACCGAATTGCGAGTGGCATGGAGAAGCGGCCTGGAGGCCGGCCTGGCAGCGCAGCCCGACCAGGTCGTCCCGTATAAGATTTTGCCCTTTGCGGTCGAATCGGTGAAGCAGGTGGTTTGTGCGCGCTTGAGGCTGTTCAATCACGATGGGCAACTCCCTATCGAGGATGAATGCGCTGTGACTTCGCCGGCGCGAGAACGGCAGGCGGTGTCTTAGAAGAATCCGAAGTGGCACGCTGCAGAGAAGACCGGCTCGTGGGGCAGAAAAGCATCTCCCCGCAAGGTGGAAATCGCAGGTGAAGACAGTGGGTGACGATGAGAGATCAGCCTTTGTACCGGTGGCTTGAGCAGCAAGGCGAGGCCTTTGGAGGCCCCGGTATGGAGCCACGATGGACTTCCAGCGTGAAGGACGCGGTGTGCACGGCATATGGGGCTTCAAGCCGCGTGTGGTTCACCTGCTCGCACGGGATCTTGAACGAGGTCTATCACCCGACGATCGACCTCGCTCAGGTGCGCGACATGGAGTTTCTCGTCAGCGACGGCGAGACCTTCGCGCATGAAGAGAAGCGCGACATGGAATCGGTTTTCGACTACATCCATCCCGAAGCGCTTGGAGTGCGCTACGTGAATCGCGATCCCGAGGGCAGGTATGCGCTGACGAAAGAGATCATCTGCGATCCGCACCAGAGCGTTGTGGTGATGCGCGTGCGGTTGGAGGGGCGCGAGGACGTGTTGCCGCGCTTGAGAGTCTACGCGTTGCTGGCGCCACACTTGGATTGCGGGGGTGCGGGGAATACAGCGCGGGTGGTGGATTTTGCGGGGCGCAAGGCAGTGCTGGCGTGGAAAAACCAATGGTCGCTGGCGATGGGTGCCAGCTGCGGGTTCAGCCGCGTGAGTTGTGGGTTTGTTGGCGCGAGCGATGGCTGGCAGGACCTGATGCAGAACTTCAACATGGATTGGGAGTTTGGCTCGGCAACCGATGGCAACATCGCGGTAATCGGCGAAATCGGGGGCGCGGAGTGCGGAAGCGGAGGCGCGCGCGAGTTCACTGTGGCGATCGGGATCGGCGAAGGGATCCACACTGCAGCGCAGAACATGATGGGCTCGCTGGCGACGCCGTACGCGGAGTTGCGCAAGCGGTTTATCGAGCAGTGGCAACGCGCGGAGAATCCGGAGTGGCTGGCGGCAAAGGCGCGGGACGGTGGCAAGCTGATGCGCGCCAGCCACAACGTGTTGCTGGCGCACGAAGACAAGACGTTCTCGGGAGCATTTGTGGCGTCGGCGTCGATTCCGTGGGGTCAAACGAAGGGCGATGACGATCTGGGCGGATACCACCTGGTTTGGACGCGCGACATGGTGCAGACGGCAACGGCGCTGCTGGCATGCGGGCGGACGGAGACGGCGCGACGCGCACTGGTTTACCTGGCCTGCACGCAACTGCCCGACGGCGGATTCGCACAGAATTTCTGGATTGACGGAACGCCGTACTGGGGCGGCAGACAACTGGATGAAGTGGCGTTTCCGATTATCTTGGCGTGGCGTCTGTGGAAAGCGAATGGGCTGGGCGAGCTGGAGATTTTTCCGTTCGTGGAACGGGGGGTGGGTTTCCTGGTGCGGAATGCGCCGATTACGCAACAGGAGCGGTGGGAAGAGAATGCCGGCTATTCGCCATCGACGCTGGCGGCAGTCATCGGCGCGCTGATTTGCGCGGCAGAGATGGCGCGCGCGAAGGACGCGGCGGAGATGGGGGAGTTTCTGGAAGAGTTCGCCGATTGGATCGAGGGGCATCTCGAAGACTGGACGGCGACCGGCGATGGAATGCTCCATCCCGAGATTAAGCGGCATTACATGCGTATCCGTCCTCCGGAATGCGATGAGGCCTTTGCGCATGAACGGTGCGGGAAGGAAGCGATCCGGCTGTCGAACCGGCCGCCGGGAACGCGAGACGAGTTTGAAGCGCGCGAGATCGTGGATGGCGGATTTCTGGAACTGGTGCGCTACGGCGTGCGGCGGGCCGACGACCCG
>JASHTH010000696.1 GCA_030040655.1 Acidobacteriaceae bacterium
GCGCTGCTTGATCCCCGGACACGGCTGCTGCGCGAATGGGCCTACGCGGGAATCACGTTTGATGGCTTGGGCGCATTTGTCTCTCATTTGGCGGTGAGGGATGGCCTGACGGCGACTGCGGCGCCGCTCCTGATGTTGTTTTTCGCTGCCGCCAGCTATGGGCTGCGTCCGCCGAACATGAGGATGCGGCCGAATCCGCAACCGCTGCCCGTGCAGCCTGAGACGCGGCTGGACTGACTCATGCCTGCGCCGAACGCGAGGTGCTCTCGCAAGGGAGGTATTCGCGCATGATGGATCGCAGAAGCTTTCTGGGCCGCTCTTTGGCGGCGACTGGGGGGACGCTGTTGGCATGCCGTGAAATGGGCCAGGCCGATTCCGCTTCATCCCAACCGGTTCCGGGAACAATTTCCGAGGCCGAGATTGCGAATGCGAAGTTTCCAGAAGGCTTCCTCTGGGGCATGGCGACCGCTTCCTATCAGGTGGAGGGCGCGTGGAACGAAGACGGCAAAGGCGAATCGATATGGGACCGCTGGACGCACACCGTCGGCAAAATACGCGGCGCAGGCACCGGCGATGTAGCTTGCGATCACTATCACCTTTATCCGCAGGATATTGCCATCCTGAAGCGCCTCGACCAGAAAAGCTATCGCTTCTCCATCTCCTGGGCGCGCATTCAGCCCACCGGGCGCGGCGCGGTCAACCACAAGGGAATCGACCACTATAAGCGCGTGATGGACGCATTGCTCGAAGCCGGCATCCGTCCCTTCTGCACGCTGTATCACTGGGATTTGCCGCAGGGCCTCGAAGATCTCGGCGGCTGGCCCAATCGCGATCTCGCCGGCTACTACGCCGACTATGCCGGCATCCTCGCCAAACATCTCGGCGACCAGATTCAGGTGTGGGCGCCATTCAATATGCCGTGGACCTTCACCAATCTTGGCTATGGCACCGGTGTTTTTCCCCCCGGCCGCGCCAGCTATACCGACTTCCTCAAGGCCGCGCACACGGTGAACCTCGCGCAGGGCGAAGCGTTTCGCTCCATCAAGGCCGCATCGTCCAAAGCGACGGTGGGCAGCGCCTACGGCATGAGTCCCGCGTATCCTGCAACCGATCGTGAGGCCGACAAGTCCGCCGCCGCCCGCTACAACGCGATGAACAATCTTTACTTTCTGGAAACGGCGATGCACGGCAAATATCCCAACGCCTTCGTCGGCGGGGTGCCGTACGAGGCGATGGGTTTTCGCGCCGGCGACGACAAGATCATGCAGGTTCCGCTCGACTGGATCGGCTTCCACTACTACTCGCGCCGGTTTGTGTCGGCCTCCGCCGCATCCGCGCACGGCGGCGGCAGCCTTGCCACGGAAACGCAAGATACCGGCGCCGCCGGCAACGATCTTACGCAGTTCACCTCCGTCATGCCCACCCAGGGACCGATCACCGACGGCGGCCTCGAGATCTGGCCGCGCGGCATCTACGATCTCGTCATGCAGATCTCGCGCGCCTACAACAATCCCATCATCGAGATCACCGAGAGCGGCTGCGGCTATCTCGACACTCCGTACGATCGCGATGGAGGCCGCGTGCCCGACACGCGCCGCATCGAGTTCTTCCGCTCCGAGCTCGCGGAGCTGGCGCGAGCGATCGCCGACGGCGCGCGTGTGCGCTCGTTCCACGCATGGAGCGCGCTGGACAACTTCGAGTGGAACGACGGCTACACGCAGCGCTACGGTCTCACCTACGTTGACTACCGCGATCAAAAGCGAACCGTGAAAGATTCGGGGATGTGGTATGGAAGGGTCGCAGCGGCCAATCGGCTCGTGATTTGACCAATCCAAGGTCATCAAATCCCTGCACAAAGGTCATGGATGCATCTCTGCCGAGCCGGCACTGCATCGAAGTCGCAAGAGCAAACCGATGCCCGATGTCGTTAACACAAATCCCGCTCAAGACCCGAAAACACCGACGTATGATACTTCCCCTCAATCGTGATCAACCTCCGTGCCTGTAAAGGGTTATCCCGGCGAACACGCGAAAGGAGGCACGGTAGAGAATCCAAAAACTCCCGAGACTTCACAGGGAGCCAAGGTCGAAGACGTGGCGAACAGGGCCGCGCACAAAGCCGCCAAGCAGGAGCAGGAATCGAAAAAGGACCACGCGATCTTCTCGAAATAAGGGCTTGACTCGCGATGTTTTCGAATAGGACAATCGCAGTGTTAGCACAACTGAATAGCATCTTTAATCAAGAGAGGTTAACGATCGGGCGCCAGCGCTTCCCCGGCGTTTTCGGCGCCTGAGGCAATTCTTGATCGCGAGATAAAAAACAACTCAGCGACACGGAATTGCATCCATTGAATCGCGGGAAATCCCCATTCCCCGTAAGGAACATCCAAGGTGAAAAGCTATGACTGCATCGTTGCTTCAACATATTCCATTGAAGTCTGCCTATCTTTGCCAGGATTGCAACTCCATCGGAAATTGCGCCATTCGTTGCCCGGCCTGCGCCTCCGAGGTTCTCTTGGGACTTTCTGCGGTGCTTGACCGTGAAGTGGTCGCGGCAAGAAAGCCTGTGGCGCACATGCCGCCTATTGCATACCCGCGCTTTACGGCCATGGTGGCCTAGACCGAATTTATGGAAAGGCCGATGCCGCTCGTGATTCCCGCTTGTTTAGCACGGATTCCGGTATCGCTGATTTGAGTCTTTCCTTCCCCGGGTTCCCTCGGAAATTTAACGTCGTGGAAACCGCAAGCTTCGCGGCGCGTGCCGAGGTTCGCGTTGTGCGGCGTCGAGCACGGGAAGGTCCACAGCCGGTGAAACGAATGGCGTTTTATGGCCACTATTCAGTCGGAACGAAAGGAACGAAGATGATGACTCGCGACGCTTTGCAGCATTTCCCGCTCACCGGCGCGTATCTTTGCCAGGACTGTAACTCGGTGGGAAACTCCGCGATGCATTGCCCGGCCTGCGCGTCGACGGTTGTTCTCGGCTTGGCCAGCGTGCTGAACCGCGAAGAGGCGGCATCGGCAAGAGCCAAGACGCAGTGGCCGTGGATCGATGCGATCGCGGCGTAAACTGAATTCTCTATCAAGACGCGGAGGAGGCTAGCGCCGTCTCTTTACTCGACTGAATTCTCCCATCAAGCTTCACCGGAACGCGACGAGTCTGCGTCGATGCGGCCCCGGTATAATGAAAATGGCCGGTTGCGTCCTGAGCCTCGCTGGGGCGACAGGGAAGCGCCCGCCAATTTCTCCCCGGTGCTCGACCCTTGAATTCATCGAACGACGCCATCATCGTCCGCGGAGCGCGGACCCACAACCTGAAGAACATCTCCTGCGAGATTCCGCACGGCAAGCTCACGGTCGTGAGCGGCGTCTCGGGATCGGGGAAGAGCTCGCTTGCCTTCGACACGATCTACGCCGAGGGCCAGCGGCGTTACGTGGAGTCTCTGTCGGCTTACGCACGGCAGTTCCTCGAGCGCATCGAAAAGCCCGACGTGGACCTGATCGACGGCCTTGCGCCCGCGGTCGCCATTAAGCAGAAGAATTCAACGCGCAACCCTCGCTCGACCGTGGCGACGGCGACGGAGATTTACGACTATCTGCGCTTGCTCTATGCCCGCGCCGGCACAGTGCACTGCGTGCACTGCGACGGCCTGGTGCGGCGCGATTCGATCGACGAGGTTGCCGAGGCCACGCTCGCGCAGGGTGAAGGAACGCGCCTGAACGTTCTTTTTCCCGTGATTACGGCAGAGCACGATTCGGCCGACGCGACTGACTCTGAGAGGCAGACGAAGGCCGTCGCGCGAGGGACAAAACCAGCGAGCAAGAGCGCCAAGCCTACGTCCGGTTCCCGCGTCTCTGCGCACACCGATACGTTGAAGGCGCGTCTCGCGGAACTTCGCGCCGCAGGCTTCAATCGCCTTTACCAGCAGGACAAGATCTTCGAGTTCTCCACGCCGGAGTCGCTCCTCGATCTTGACTTCACGATGCCGGTCTTCGTGCTTCTCGACCGTATCGTCGTGAGCCCTGAGAATCGTTCCCGCATTGTCGACGCCGCCGAGATCGCCTATCGCGAAGCCGGTGAAGTCATTTTCGAAGGAGTTCCGCGCGACGACCGGGGTCCCCAAGGACAGGTCTTCGTCCGTGGGGTGGGGGACGAGGATGCGGAACGCCGCCGTCATCGTTTCTCCGCGGCCTACGAGTGCAAGAGCTGCCACCGGCCGGGCCGGGAACCGGAGCCGCGCCTGTTCAGCTTTAACAATCCCTTCGGCGCCTGCCCGCGCTGCCAGGGCTTCGGCAATACCGTCGATTTCGATCTAAATCTTGTGATCCCCGACAAAAGCCTCACGCTCGATCAGGGCGCAATCGATCCGTGGAACAAGCCCAAATACAGGCCCTGGTTCAACAATCTGCGCAAACAGGCCGCCGAACTCGGCGTGCCGACGAATGTGCCCTGGCGCGAGATGACCGAAGGCGCGCGCGAGACCGTGCTGCGCGGCAAAGGCGGCTTCGAAGGGGTCTGGGGCTTTTTTGCGCAGATGGAGCGGAAGAAGTACAAACTGCACGTGCGCGTGATGCTGAGCAAGTATCGCGGCTACGCCGAATGCCCCGACTGCCGCGGTCAGCGCCTGCGCGCCGAGGCGCGCAGCGTGCGCCTGAACGGCAAGAACGTCTGTCAGGCGACATCGCTGACCATTGCTCAAGCCAAGCAGTTTTTTGCCGAGTTGAAGCTCGCGCCGATGCAGGAGGAGATTGCCGGTCCCATTCTCAACGAAGTGAGGCAGCGGCTGGGCTTTCTCGATGCCGTCGGCCTGGAATACATCACACTCGACCGCTTGGCATCGACGCTCTCCGGAGGGGAGGCGCAACGCATTCAACTCGCCACTTCGCTCGGTTCGCGGTTGGTCGGTGCGCTCTACGTGCTCGATGAGCCTTCCATCGGATTGCACACGCGCGATACCGCGCGCCTCATCCACATTCTCGAAGAGCTGCGCGATCTCGGCAACACGATCCTGGTCGTCGAGCACGACGCCGACGTGCTGCGCTCGGCCGATCATCTGCTCGATCTCGGTCCCGGCGCCGGTGAGTTTGGCGGCAAAGTGCTGGCCGAGGGAGTGCTTGCCGAGATCGAAGCCAATCCGAACTCGCTTACCGGCCGCTATCTTTCCGGCAAGATCGCCATCCCTGTGCCGACGCGGCGCCGCTCGCCGGGACGAGAACGCCTGATTCTGAAGGGAGCGCACGCCAATAACCTGCACGGTCTCGATGTCGAGATCCCCCTGGGCCTGCTGGTTGCGATTACCGGCGTTTCCGGCTCCGGAAAATCGACGCTGGTGCATCAGGTGCTGTACAAGGCCGTAGCACGGGCGTTGGGCCAGAGCGACGGCGCGGATCCCGCCGGCGTCTACAAGACGCTGACAGGCGCCGAACGGCTGAACGACGTGGTTCTCGTCGATCAGACGCCCATCGGACGCACGCCGCGGTCGAATCCCATCACGTACATTAAGGGCTTCGACCTCATCCGCGAGCTCTTTGCCGCGCAGCCCGAAGCCAAGCGCCTTTCGCTTACGCCCGGACATTTTTCGTTCAACGTTCCCGGCGGGCGCTGCAATACCTGCGAAGGCGACGGCACCGTCACGGTGGAGATGCAATTCCTCGCCGATGTCGAACTGCCTTGTGAGGACTGCAATGGCACCCGGTATCAGGCGCGCATTCTTGAGGTGCAATACAAAGGCAAGAACATCCACGAAGTGCTGCAAATGACGGTAAAGGAGGCGCTGCGCTTCTTCGCCGGCCAGACCCGCCTGCTCGAAAAGCTCGCGGTGCTCGACGAAGTGGGCCTCGGCTACCTGCGGCTCGGTCAATCCGCCACCACGCTTTCCGGCGGCGAGGCGCAGCGCGTCAAGCTGGCCGCGCATCTGGCGCAGGTGCGCGCAGCCAACGCCACGGCCAGGCCGTCGCAAGCCAGCCGCGTCCTATATATCCTCGATGAGCCGACGACCGGTCTCCACTTCGACGACGTTTCGAAGCTTCTCACCGCGTTCCGCAAGCTCATCGACGGCGGCGGTTCGCTGATCGTGATTGAGCACAACCTCGACGTGATCAAAAGCGCCGACTGGGTGATCGATCTCGGTCCCGAGGGCGGTGACGCCGGCGGGCGAATCGTCGCCGAAGGCCCGCCCGAAGAGATCGCGGCGAACCTGCACTCACACACGGGAAAGTGGCTGGCGCGGGTGCTTTGAAGGCTCTTTGGCATCTCTCTTCGGTCTTCAACTCATTGACAAATCATATCGTTACATCACGGCTTCGACAGTCTCTCCTGTCCGCCGTGAGATAATGATGTGTCACTCGGTTCAATTGGGTTTTGTAGTTCGGCCGTGAGTCTTCCCTGGGGGTTTGCCGGATTCACGCAGCGTTGATCTGGTGTTCGTCTCTGCGTGCATCTGTTTGGGTGCGGAGCGACCCCTTTATGCTGGATTTCGCAGTTGCAGCCCCAGTCGATTTCACGGATTTAGACAACGCCAAAATCACTTCCCGTCATTGGAAAATCATGTTGATCTCGGGCATGGGTTTTCTCACCGATGCCTACGATCTGTTCATCATCGGCGTGGTCATGTCGCTGGTGAAGCCGCTGTGGCATGTGGGCAAGCTGGAGGAGAGCCTCGTCGACTCCACGGCGCTGCTCGCCTCTGCCTTTGGCGCGCTACTCTTCGGTCGCGTGGCCGATATGCTCGGTCGCAAGAAGATCTACGGAATCGAGGTGTTGGTGCTCGCTGCCGGTGCGATCGGCTGCGCCTTTGCCCCCGGTATCTGGTGGTTGATCGGCTTGCGTTTCATCCTCGGCATTGGCATTGGCGGCGATTACCCGGTGTCGGCGATCATCATGAGCGAGTATGCCGGCAAGGCAACGCGAGGACTGCTGGTCACGCTCGTCTTCGCCATGCAGGCTGCCGGGCTGATTCTCGGGCCGCTCTTTGCCTCGGCCATGCTGGCAACCCGCTTGCCTCACGACGTCATCTGGCGCATTCTGGTCGCATTTGGAGCCGTGCCGGCGCTGGCGGTCTACCTGCAGCGGCGCCGGCTGAAGGAAACGCCGCGCTATCTTGCCGCAGCCGCCAAAGTGGAAGACAGCAGAGGCAGGCTGGTGAACGCCAGCCACTTCGACAAGGCCATGCACTCGCTCTCGTTCTGGGACGGTTTTTATCGCCTCGTCAAGGACAACAGGCTGTTCCTCCGCCTCGTGGGCGCCAGCGCCGCGTGGTTCCTTATGGATGCTGCCTACTACGGCAACACCGTGTCGAGTCCGCTGGTGCTTTCCGCGCTCAACGGCAATCACACGTTACTCGAGAAGACCCTGTCGCAGCTCGGCGTCTTTGTCGTTTTCGCGGTGCCCGGCTATGCGGCCGCCGTCCTGACGATGGATCGCCTGGGGCGCAAGACCATCCAGACGGTGGGCTTTGGCATTATGGCCCTCATGTTCGCGGTGCTGGCGTTCGTCCCGGGATTGCAGCAGGCGGCTGGGCCGTTCCTGGTCATCTACGGCTTCAGCTTCTTCTTCACGGAGTTTGGCCCCAACGCGACGACGTTCGTGTATCCTTCGGAGATCTTTCCCGTGCGCGTGCGGACGACCGGCCATGGCATCGCTGCCGCCATGGGCAAGCTGGGCGGATTCCTCGGCGTCTTCCTGTTTCCATTCCTGATGAGCTGGAAGGGCCTGCTCGGCGCCGAGTCCGCCGCCGCTGCCGCGAGCATCCTGGGCCTATTCGTAACCCTTGCATTCCTCCCGGAGACCAAAGGCAGGAGCCTGGAAGCGATTTGACGCGGAACCCCCGCTAACGCCCGCCGAGATCTTCTTGGATGTCCTCCGGCAGCGGCTCATCGAAATTCTCGGCGATCCATCCCTGTCCCTCAAGCAGGCCCAATCGGATCCGGGGTTTTTCGTCTTCCACCAACGCTCCCAGTCGGGCAAAGGCATCGAGCAACTCCGAAGTGTGTGCGGGAAGCCGATGTTGGAGGATGATGCGCCAATCCAAGTCGTCGTATAGATCGAGCACGGCTGCGACGTCTACCGGATCCGGGCGGCGTCCCCACAAGATTCGAAGCTCTCTTGCCGCATCCCACGCATTGAACTCACCTGCAATAACCTGGCGGGCGATCTGGCGGGTAACGATTAGCATTGCTTCGGAATCCGATATCGGATAAGACACTCCCAGTTCGCGAAACATCTTCGCTACCAGGACTTCAGCGTCAGCGGAACAATGGATATTCGTCTCCCCCGCAAGACGCCTGAGCGACGGCGTATCGTACCCTTCGTCCAGCATTTCAACCGCGATCGATGGCATGTCCTCGCCATACAAGACGTGGCGAGTCCACTTAGCGGCAAGCAGTCGAGGCGAATGGGGAGGATCGCTCGGAGGTACCGTCGGATATCTGGACGCAAACGACTGCGCCCTGGCCGCAAACAATTCATGGAAATCGTCCGGCATGGCACCATCGAAAATTGAGCCGAAGTCCTTCATTCCCTTGTTCTCCGCCTATCGGCGCACATGCTCCGGCTTGCCATCCCACAACCGCGCAATCCGCAGCGGATTTGCATCCTGCAGCTCTTCCGGCAACAGCGCCTGCGGAAAGTTCTGAAAGCAGACCGGCCGCGCGAATCGAAAGATGGCCAGGCTGCCCACGGACGTAAACCGCGCGTCGGACGTAGCCGGGTACGGCCCGCCGTGAATCATCGCGTGCGCCACTTCGACGCCGGTCGGCACGCCATTGAAAATCAGCCGCCCGGCCTTCTGCTCGAGCACCTGGATCAGCTCGCGATTCGCTTCCAGATCGTCTTCCGTGCCCAGGATCGTTGCCGTAAGGTGGCCGTCGAGGGCCTGCGCCGCGCGCAAAAAGTCGTGGGTCGAGGCGCAGGTGACCAGCAACGTATCCGGGCCGAAGATCTCGTCGGCCAGCGTCGGATCTTCGAGCAACTGCTCGACCTCGGCCGAGAAGAGCTTGGCGTGTGCGTGGATGACGGGCTCGCGCGCTTGCGGATTGTCGCGGTGCGGGGATTCGGCAACCAGCGTAACCTGGCCGGCGCGGGCCCGTGCGGCGCGGCTGTATTCCTTTGCAATGCCGGCCGTGAGCATTGTGAATGCTGGCGACTGTTCGACCAGGGCGCGAAGTTCGTCGGTGAGCGCCGCGGCGTCGGGCGCGTCGGGCAGCAGCACGATTCCCGGCTTGGTGCACATCTGTCCGCAGCCCAGCGTGACGGAGCCGAAAAGATTTGCGGCGAGCGCGGCCGCGCCCTGCCGGAACGCTCCCGGCAGCACGAAGACCGGATTGCCGCTCGACATCTCGGTGAAACATGGAATGGGATCGGGGCGTGCCGCAGCGATATCCATGAGCGCGCGGCCGGCCTTCAGCGAGCCGGTAAAGCCAACGGCCCGTATGCGCGCATGCCGCACCAGCGCCGCGCCCACTTCGATGCCGGCGTCAAAGAGGACTGAAAACACGCCGGGATGAAGCCCCGAGTCGGCAACGGCGCCGGCTATGATCTGCGCGGCCATCTCGCTGGTTCCGGGATGCGCGGGGTGTGCTTTCACGACGACCGGGCAACCGGCTGCCAGCGCCGAAGCCGTATCGCCGCCGCCGACGGAAAACGCCAAGGGAAAATTGCTGGCGCCAAAGACCGCTACCGGGCCGATGGGACGCAGCATGGAGCGCAGATCGGCCCGCGGTTGCGGCTTGCGGTCGGGCAGCGCAGGATCGATGCGCGCCTGCACCCAGGAGCCTTCTTCGACGAGATCGGCAAACATGCGAAACTGGCCGGCCGTGCGCGCCGCTTCACCGAGCAGGCGCGGCGCTACCGGCAGGCCGGTTTCCAGGTGCGCTCGTTCCGCCAGCGCATCGCGGTGAGCGTCGAAGCCGTCCGCGACTCGCCGCAAAAACGCCGCTCGTTCCTTTCCGCCGAGCTCAGAGTAGCTCGCGAAGGTCTCCGCAGCCAGCTCCGCGGCTTCATTCACTTCGGCGTGCGATGCCGAGTGGTACTTGGGCGTGAGCGCCTCGCCCGTTTCCGGGTTGATCGCGTGAAAGGCGGCTCCGTCTTGCCCGCCGCGCCGGTTGCCGAGAATCGAAACTCCGTGCAATTCCATGACAATTCGCATTATCCCGCATTCGAGCCCTGCCGGGACGCATTCCGCGAGCGGATGTTCGCGCCCGCCGGCGCCGCGTCGTTTCTCGGCGCGATAGGGAAGCATGTCGTCCGGCGCTTTGATACACTCGGCGAAATCTCAAATCTGGAGGCGCTCCAATGTCAGAGAAGAAGGATCGCGACTGGCTTGACGTTACGTCGAGCCTTGCGCTGCCGGTGGTTATCGCCATCTTTGGCTATCTTTACACCTGGCATAAAGATCGGGCAGACGACGCGCAGAAGAGATGGGAACGCGACTCGAGTTACGTCAAGTTCCTGGTCAGCACGAACGAGCAGGAGCGCGACCTTGGGCTACTCATCATCACCGACCTGCAAAACCGAGGGCAGTTCTCGGAAGACCTGCGGCCGGTCGTGACTGCCGTCGCAGCAGGGCTTCGCCCGAGCGATCCGTCAAGGGGCGCGGCTGTACGAATCCTCTCCAACGTCCCCGGCTCGTCGTCCTCCCAGGCGAGCGCCAACATCAATGCAATTACTCCTGCGCGCCTGGTTTACATCCAGATCGGGCATGAAAGCCAGAGAGAAAGAGCGATGGAGCTTCAAGATGCTCTGCGCAAACAAGGCTTTCAGACACCGGAGATCGAACTTGTTCCTCATCCGACCTTCAACACCTATATTCGCTACTTCGTGCCCAAGACCAAAGATCAGGCCAACGAAATCAACAGCCTGATGAAAGAGATGAAATTCTCTTCAACGGTGCAAGATTTCACCGGCACGGGCGATTCGGGATCCGACGCTCTCGAAGTGTGGATCGGCGACAAAGAGCCGGCCAAGATTCCCTAACCGCCAATGCTCACGCGTCGTTTTCGTATTCCCATACGAATACGAAATCGCCGAATCCTGAAGGGTCGGATGGGGGACGGTCCAGGAACTGCGCCGTTCCCCGCGATTCAAGGAGTTGCCATCCGCCTTGCCGATTGGATAGAACGATTGAGACAACCGCAACCCCGGCGACGACCCGCCGGAAACAACGCTTCAGCGGAGACACCCATTGGATTCAATTCCGACAATCTCGGCTGGTGAAGCTGTCTCAAAGCACCAAGCCCCGCTCATACCGCCAGGAAGACTCGTGCCGTTCCTCGTGGTGACTCCGCTGTTCTTTCTCTGGGCCATTCCCAACAACCTTACCGACTTCCTGATTCGACAATTCATGAAGTCCTTCGAGGTCAGCCGCTCGGGCGCGGCGCAGTTGCAGATCGGCATCTTCGTGGGGTATTTCCTCATGGCCATTCCGGCCGGCCAGATCATGCACCGTGTCGGCTACAAACCGGGGTTTATCTCCGGTCTGGTGCTGCTGGGCGCCGGATGCTGGCTTTTCTGGCCTGCGGCAACGCTCAACAGTTATGGCGCGTTTGTGGCGGCGCAATTCGTGATCGGCTGCGGCCTGTCATTTCTCGAGACGGCTTCGAACCCGTTTATCGCGCAGCTGGGGCCGGTGAGTTCGAGCGAGCGGCGGCTGAACCTGTCGCAAGCCTTTAATCCGCTCGGCTCCATCACCGCCGGCTTTGTGGGCACGCTGTTCATCTTTTCGGGCATTGAGCTTGGCCCGGGGCAGATTGCTTCGCAGCAGGCGGCAGGAACTTACAAAGTCTATCTGCACTCCGAGACGATGCGCGTAGTCCCCACGTATCTCGTGCTCGGCACAGTCGCGCTCCTTTGGGCGCTCATGGTGCTGGCGACGAGATTTCCCGACCTGGGCGGCGAGGACTCTCCTATGCATTCGGATGTCAAGCCGCCACACGTGCGTCTCTTCCAGAGCCACTTCGTCTTTGCGGTGATCGCACAGTTTCTTTACGTCGGCGCGCAGGTAGGCACCTGGAGCTATTTCATCCTCTATGTGCGGTCGGCTACAGGCGTCGGCGATAAGGCCGCCGGATACATGCTTACCGGCACGCTCGCTGCTTTCGCCGTTGGGCGATTCACATCCGCATGGATGATGCGCCGCTTTAATGCGCGCGTTATGTTGGCGGTCTACTCGATAGTCAACGTGATTCTGGGTCTGGTCGCCGTCACGCGGCCGAGCTGGGTGGGCGTTGGCTGCCTGCTGACGACGAGCCTCTTCATGTCCATCATGTTTCCGACGATTTTTGCCCTCGGGATCAAAGGCATGGGCGAGAAGACCAAGACTGCTGGATCGCTGCTGGTAATGGCGATCCTGGGCGGAGCGGCGCTTACCAAGCTGATGGGCATGCTCGCGGACGCGAACAGCCTGCAGGTTGCTTATCTTGTGCCGGTTGGGTGCTTTGCTGCAGTCGGGCTGTACGCGATCTTCGCCGCGGAACCGAAGCAGGTAGCATAGGCCCTTAACCAGGTGAATTGGCACCATGGTGTCCGGTTTCCCAGGTGTCGAAATCGCGACCTGCCGCGTCCACTCCCACGCCGCTGACAGAGTTGGCTCCGTTTGCCCTGCTATTCCGCCACAACCGGATTCGTCAACGATCCCAATCCTTCCACGGTCACCGTCACTGTGTCGCCCGCCTTGAGCCAGCGCGGCGGTTTGCGCGCCAGCCCTACGCCGGGCGGCGTGCCCGTCGAGACAACGTCGCCGGGTAGCAGCGGGGTGATCGAGGAAAGGTACTCGATCAATTCCGGGATGCCGAAGACCAGCTCTTTTGTGCTCGAGTTCTGCATCACCTCGCCGTCGATGCTCAGGCGAATCGCGAGCGCGTGCGGATCGGCAATCTCGTCAGCGCTCACGATCGCCGGCCCCATCGGGCAAAACGTGGGAAAGCTCTTGCTCATCGACCACTGCGATGTGGCGAACTGGACGTCGCGCGCGCTTACGTCGTCCACAATGGTGTAGCCGTAGACGTGGTCGCGCCACGCAGACGCAGGTATGCGATAACCGCCTTTGCCGATGACAAAGGCGAACTCGGCCTCGTAATCGGGCTGCGTCGAATTCTTTGGCAAAACGATGGGCTCGCCCGGCCCGACGATCGCCGTCGTCAGTTTGAAGAACACGACGGGCGTCGTCGGTACGGGCTGGCCCGATTCCTTCGCGTGATCGCGATAGTTCAGGCCGATGGCAAAGACACGCGGAGGGTTCGGGAGGGGCGCGTGCAGGCGGACCGAGGCGATCGAATGCTTCGGTCCCTCGGGATTTTTGCTGAGTCCTGCCCGGACGACGCCGAGCGGATCAGAATAAATGGCTGCAAGATCGACGACCGTTCTCTCATCGATCAACGCGCCAGGACGGACGATGCCATCCTGCAAAGAAAACGAAACCAGCCTCATCGCGCCCTCCTGCGCAGGATTGAATGAAAATGCAGTTCACGCGGCCGTGAGCCCGCCATCGATCGCCAGCCACGCGCCGGTGATGAATGCCGCTTCATCCGAAGCCAGGTAGCGCACCATCGACGCAATCTCTTCGGGCCGGCCCAGGCGTCCCATCGGCTGGCGCGCGCGCAGCTCGGCGCGAACTTCTTCTTTGTTGTGCTTGTGAAACTTTTCCAGATATCCCTCGACGAAGGGCGTATCCACGGTGCCGGGGCAGACAGCGTTCACGCGTAGCGTCTTCGGGTAGTCGACAGCGAGCTGGCGCGTCATGGCCAGCACCGCGCCCTTGCTTGCGCAATAGGCAAAGCGCTGCTTTACGCCGACTTCGCCGGCCACCGAGCCGATGTTGACGATCGCGCCCACGCGCTCGCCGCCGGCGGCCACTGCCAGCAACTGCGGCAAGAAAGCACGCGTGACTAGATACACGCCCCGCGCATTGACGTTGAAGAGACGGTCGAAATCCTCCGGTTCCGTGGCTTCGATCGTGCCCACGTGTCCGATTCCCGCATTGTTCACCAGGATATCGAGCCGTTGAATCTGAGCCGCAGCAGCGGAAACCGACTCCTGGCGGGTCACATCGAGATCGATCGCCCGGCACGAGCCCACCGACTGTGCCAGCGCCCGCGCCGCGCCCCCGTTGATGTCCGCAACCCAGACAAACGCGCCGGCTCGAACCAACTCCCTCGCGGTGGCATCGCCGATGCCGCTGGCTGCTCCGGTCACCAGCACATGCCGGTCCATAAGGTTGAATGCCTGTTGTTCCCGAGACGATGTAGATGAAGACATGATGAATTTCGTTGGGCAGTGGCAGTATACAACCCTTGGCGAAGAGGCACGGTATGATGGAGCCGAGCGTGAGGAACGACGTCAGTGAAGTGACGCGCTTTGAAAGGGCACGGCTTTAACCCTGCCGGACAATGCGGGGAATTTTTGATCTTTTCGCGGGCTTTAGCCCGCAAGAAGCAGCTTCTCGGAGCTTTTCAAGTGCCTTCTCTAGCCCTGAGGGACTGCGTTCGGGCAATCAACACATCCCTCGGCGACTAAAGCCGGATGGCCTGAGTGGGCCGGGGCGGCACGGCTGAAGCCCTGCCCTTTCAGAACTTATTGCCTCCGACGGCTCATTTGCTTTATGCAAATGCCCGGAGCGGGGAATTGAAGGAGCGAACGTGGCGCTTCTCCACGACGACAGACTTTTCCCGGCGGAGGAAGGCACGCGCGCCATTGCGCGTCGGCTCTACGCCAGCATTCGCGGCCTGCCCATCGTGAGCCCGCACGGCCACACGCAGGCCTCGTGGTTTGCCGATAACAAGCCATTTCCCAATCCGGTGGCGCTTTTCATCCAGCCCGATCACTATGTCTTCCGCATGCTGTACAGCCAGGGCATCTCGCTTGAGGATCTCGAAATCGGCCACCCGTACATCGAGGAGCCTCGCGAGGTGTGGAGGGTTTTCGCCAGCCACTATCACCTGTTTCGCGGCACCCCCACGCGCCTCTGGCTCGATTTCGCATTTCAGCAACTATTCGGGCTGACCGAGCGACTTTCGGCAACCACGGCGGACGACTATTACGACACCGTCTGCGCTAAGCTTGCCAGCCAGCAGTTCTTGCCCCGCGCGCTTTACGATCGTTTCGGCATCGAAGTGCTGGCCACGACGGATTCGCCGCTCGATTCGCTCCAGGATCACCGCCTCATTCGCGAGGGCGCGCGCTCCGGCGGCTGGGCAGGACGCATCCTGCCCACCTTCCGGCCCGATCCGGTCGTCGACCCCGCGTTTCCGGGCTTTGCGAAAAACATCGAGACGCTCGCCGACATCTCCGGCGAAGATACGGCAACCTGGCGCGGATATATGCGGGCGCTGGCCGCGCGGCGGCATTTCTTCAAGGCGCTCGGAGCCACGGCCACCGATCACGGCCATCCCACGGCGCAAACCGCCGACCTGACCGAATCGAAAGCTTCGCGTCTCTTTGAGGCCATCCTGGAGGGCACGGCCGACGCGGCGCAACAGGAGCAGTTCCGCGCGCAGATGCTCACCGAGATGGCGCGCATGAGCCTCGACGACGGCCTAGTCATGCAAATCCACCCCGGTGCCGTGCGCAACCACAACGCGCAGATCTTCGCGCGCTACGGCCGCGATATGGGCGCCGACATCCCCATGCGCACCGACTACGTCGAAGCCCTGCGCCCGCTGCTCAACCGCTACGGCAACGAGCCCGGGCTGACCGTCATCCTCTTCACGCTGGATGAGACGGCGTACAGCCGGGAACTGGCGCCGCTCGCCGGCCACTATCCCTGCTTGCGGCTCGGGCCGCCCTGGTGGTTCCACGACAGCCCTGAGGGCATGATGCGCTTCCGTGAGCAGGCCACAGAAACCGCCGGCTTCTACAACACGGTTGGATTCAACGACGACACGCGCGCTTTCTTATCCATTCCTGCGCGTCACGACCTCGCCCGCCGCATCGACTCCGCATTTCTCGCGCGGTTAGTCGCCGAGCACCGCCTCGAAGAAGACGAAGCCGTCGAGTTAGCCCACGAACTGACTTATGGATTGGTGAAGAAGGCATATAAGCTGTAGGCGGGGGTTCCTACGATGGGAAAACCGGCGCTGCTCCTTTTGCTTGCGGCGAGTGCCCCCGTAGCGTTTGCTGCCAATGGATCCACTGTCCAGAAAGTGACCGTCGAACAACTGACAGCTCTGCTTGCGGCGGCGAATGGCAAGACGGACTCCGAGCTCGCGCAGGAACTTGGGCCGCTGCAACTCACCGAACGGCTGAGCACGGACAAACTCACTGCAATGGAACCCAAACTCCCCGGCGAGAAATCGAAGCACCAACTGCTCATTCTGGCCGATTCGGCCGCTTTCCTCGACCTGCCCTCACGGATTCGCGGTCTCGCCGGATAAAGAGCAGAAGTTCCTGTACGTGGTGGACGGCTCCAACAAAGCGATTCGAATTTTGAATCGGCAAACGTTGGAGGTTGTCTCGAGCGTGGGCGGACATGCCGGCCACAACGCCAGAGAATTCTTCCACATTCACAGCATCGCGGCGGATTCCAAAGGGAATCTGTTTCTCGG
>JASHTH010000697.1 GCA_030040655.1 Acidobacteriaceae bacterium
GTGGGGATGAGCCAATGATCGGCATCCCGAAACTCGCCCCGTCCCACGGCTTCGGCATCCGCGCCGGAGCATCGAAAAAGATCTTCGGCGAACTTGGGCAACTGGCCGGTCCCGAACAGGCTACGGCTGTTCACCATGAACGGCGGCAGCACCTCGGTGTACCCGTGCTTTTGCGTGTGCCGATCGAGCATGAAGCCGATCAGCGCGCGCTCCAGCCGCGCGCCTGCGCCCATGTAAACCGCAAACCGCGCGCCGCTCAACTTGGCCGCGCGCTCCAGGTCGAGAATACCCAGCGCCTCGCCCAGCTCCCAGTGCGGCTTGGGCTCAAAGTCGAACTTCGGCTTCTCGCCCCACGTCTTCATTACTACGTTGTCGGCTTCCGAGCTACCTGTGGGCACTTCGTCGCGGGTCAGGTTGGGAATGCTGGCCAGAGAAAAGCGCATCTGCTCGTCGAGCGCGGCCGCGGACTTGTCCAGCTCATCGAGCCGGTCTTTGAGCGCGCGCGTCTCATCCATCGGGGCCGTGGCATCCTGTCCGGCCTTTTTCAACGCGCCCACCTGCTGGCTTAGCTCGTTTCGCCGCGCCTTGAGCCGCTCGGCCTGCGTAATGGCGTCGCGCCGCTCAAGATCGAGCGCCCTGAAATCGCCCAGCAGCGCGGCCGGATCGGCGCCGCGCGCGCGCAGTTTTGCCTCCACAAGCTCCAGGTTTCCCCGCACAAACGATAGATCGAGCATCTCTTTTCAAGTCTACTTGACCGGGCGCGGTTGAGACCCGGCTTCGCCGCTCCGTCTTTCAACCCTCCGTAGCTAAAAACAAGCTACCGCCTCCGGCCACAGGGGCTAAAAGCAAAGAGTTAAAAGCTAGGAACCGGCAGCTACTTTCTCGGTCTCCGGCTGGTCTCCGACGGGCTTCGGCCCCTTGTCCTGCCATCCCGGCAGTTGTTGGCTGCCGGTGATCAGGCGCGCGCCGCGCGTAAAGGTGAAGAACGTCCAGATCCATGCCGCAAAAACCGAAAGCCGGTTGAGGAAGCCGACCAGGAAGAAGATGTGCACCGTGATCCAGGTGATCCACGCGGGGAAACCACTCCAGTGGCCTTTGAATGGCCACTCGATCTTCGCCACCGCGGCCATGCGCCCGATGGTCGCCATATCGCCTTTGTCGAAGTAGCGGAAGTTCGGCCGCGCTTTGCCGGCCAGATCGGCCGCGAGCGCTTTGCCAAAATAGTCGCCCATCTGCATCGCCGGTTGAGCCACGCCGGGCACCTGGTGGCCGTCCTGCTCGAAATGAGCCAGGTCACCGAGAACGAAGACCTCGGGCAGCCCCGGCGGATTGAGGTGCGAATCGACGATCACGCAGCCGCGCTTGTCCAGCGGCACGCCCAGCATCTTGCCCAGCGGCGACGCCTGCACGCCGGCCGCCCACAGCGTCACGGCCGCGTCGATGCGCTTGCCGCCGGCCTCGACCCATCCGGGGCCGACGCCGGTCACCTGCGTATGCGTGTGCACTTCCACGCTGAGCCGCTTCAGCGTCTGCTCGGCCTTGGCGGAAAGATCCTCGGGATAGGCGGCAAGCACGCGTGGCGAGCCTTCCAGCAGCAGCACGCGGCTTTTGGCCGGATCGATGTGGCGGAAGTCGTGGCGCATATAAAGTTGCGCGATGTCGCTGATCGCCCCGGCCAACTCCACGCCCGTTGGTCCGCCGCCAATGACCACGAAGTTCAGCGGCGGATGCCAGCCGTGTTCCAGCATCTGCCGCTCGGCGAGCTCGAAAGCCAGCAGCACGCGACGGCGAATCTCAGTGGCATCTTCAATCGTCTTCAAACCCGGCGCCAGCGGCGCCCACTGTTCGTGGCCGAAGTAGGAGTGCGTAGCGCCGGTGGCCAGCGCGAGATAGTCGTATTCGATTTGCGCGCCGCTTTCCAGCGCGACCTTCCGCGCCCGCGCATCGATGCCGACGACCTCGTCCATTAAGACCTGGGTGTTCTCCTGCTTGCGCAAAATCGTGCGGATGGGCTGCGCAATGTCCGCAGGAGACAGCACGGCCAGCGCCACCTGATAGAGCAACGGCTGAAAGGTGTGATGATTGCGCCGGTCGACCATGGTCACATCCACCGGCAAATAGCGCAGCGCCTTGGCTGCATGCAGCCCGCCAAATCCTCCGCCGACGATGACGACGCGCGGTCGCGAAGCAGCCGCCCGCCCAGCCAGCTCGATCAGATCGCTCACGTATGTCGCCTCCACTTGCTCCTACTTAGAGATGCGGAAGTACCGACGCAAGCATCAGGACGCGGCGGACGCGCCGGAAGACCCGCTTTCGAACGAGATCCTGCTCGACGGCAAAACTTCTGTGAAACGAGGGATTCGCCGGTTCCCAATGCCTACAGGGCATGGATAAGATGAGTCATCTCAACTTCGCGTAGACCCCCCAGAGCCCCAATTTCCCATTTAGGAGCGTCCTGTGACGAGCTGGACGCGTTCTCTCTGTTTGCATTCAAAGTCCTTCGCCCTTCTTTCCGCTGGTTTCGCCATCGTTGCCTCCCCGGCACCCGGCCAGCGACCGCCCAAGAGAAGGTGACCCATCCCTTCAACTTCGCCCAGGGCGCTGAACCCAGCGCCGGGCTCATCGTCGATGCCGATGGCAATCTCTATAGCACCACCTGGGAGGGTGGCGCACACTCGCGGGGGCAGAGGTTTTCGAGCTGGTACACGAGCCCAACGGAAGCTGGACGCTGAAGATCCTCTACGCCTTTCAGGCACAACTGATCAACAACAACCAGCTGGATAGGGGGTCCCCTGGCGGGGATCATTCGCGACGACCACGGCGATCTCTACGGCGCGACATCGTCCGGCGGGCCCGACAACGACGGCACCGTCTTCGAAGTCGCGCATCCCAACGCAGCCGCAGTGCCGGACGATCCCTCAGAGGACGAGGAGCGGCCGCAGGAATAGCGGCCGGCATCAGCCTGGTTCAAGCCTCAGGTGGAGACGGCGGGCTGCGGTGTGCGATGGCCGAAGAGCGCGGTGCCGATGCGGATGCGCGTCGCGCCTTCTTCGATGGCAATGGAAAAGTCTCCGCTCATGCCCATCGAAAGCACATCGAACGAGAGGCGCGGATGCGCGGCGGCCCAGCGGTCGCGCCACGCGCGCAAAGAGTGGAAACAGGCGCGGGTGACATGCTCGGCCACGCCCCACGGTGCGATGGTCATTAGCCCGCGCATTTCGAGATTGGCAAGATCGGGCAGCCGTTCGAGCAATGCCGACGCTTCGCCGGATTCGGGGTCGAGTCCGGATTTTGTCTCTTCGGGGCTGAGCTTGACTTCGATCAGGACGGGCAAGCGCCTGAACAGCTTGCCTGCCGCATCATTCAATCGCTCGGCCATCTTGATGGAATCCACGGAATCGATGCCGTCGAAGAGCTCCGCGGCGCGCGCCGTCTTGTTCGATTGCAAATGACCGATGAGATGCACGCGGATGGGTGTTGGGCGCCAGATTTGTTTTCCCACCCTTTCGTCGCCCGTTGTTGCGGACTCCGAAAGGATGGGGCATGGCGCGTCAGCGGATGGCGCGCGCAAGGAAGCGAGCTCCGGCGCCTTTGCTGCAAACTCCTGCACGCGGTTTTCGCCGAAGAGTGCGACGCCGAGGCGCGCGGCTTCGGCGATGGCAGATGCGGGAAAAGTCTTGGAGACGGCCATCAGCTCGATCTCCCCGCGGCTGCGGCCGGCACGGCGGCAGGCTGCGGCGACAGCCTCCTCGAGACGTTCGAGATTTTGAGCGAGCGCGGTCATGGCCTCTGAGGGCAACGAACCTTCCGATGCATCCCACCCTTTACGCACCCGCTGGGGCGGGTGTCGAGAGGAGGGCGCATCCAATCTGTCTCTGCAACCTCGGCTCGCGGCGCCGCGTCCAAAATGACCATGTGGACGATCATTCTTCTCCTCTGCTCCAACATCTTCATGACCTTTGCCTGGTATGGACACCTCAAATACGAGAGCCAGCCTCTATGGAAGGTGATCGTGATCAGCTGGGGCATCGCGTTCTTTGAATACTGCTTCCAGGTTCCGGCCAATCGCCTGGGCTACGGCAAATTCAGCGTCGTACAGCTCAAGGTCATTCAGGAGATCATCACGCTCTCGGTCTTCGGAGTCTTCGCCACCTATTACTTCGGCTCGCATCTGAAGTGGAATCACGGCGTGGCCGCGGTGCTGCTGGCTGGTGCGGCGTTTTTCGTGTTTCACAATTGGTAAGCCAAAGATCGGAGAACAGTGAAGAGTGGACGGTGGACAGTGATCAGTCATCAGCGGCCGTGCCCCTCGAGAAATTTCTCCGCTTCCAGCGCGGCCATGCAGCCGGTTCCGGCGGCGGTAATGGCTTGCCGGTAGCGGCGGTCCTGCACGTCGCCGCAGGCGTAGATGCCGGGCACGAGCACGCCGTGATGCGTCACAAGCACGTTTTCGCTGGTGCGGATGTAACCCTCGTCGTCGAGATCGATCTGTCCGTGGAACATCTTGGCGTTGGGGATGTGCCCGATGCCAAGGAAAAGGCCGTTGACGTGGAGTATGCTTTCCACGCCTGTGACTACATCGCGCAAGCGCAGGCCCCTTACATCCAGCTCGTCGACCCCCAGTACTTCGTCGACCACGGTGTTGGTGCGCAGCTCGATGTTGGGGTGAGCCATGGCGCGCTCCAGCATGATCTTTGAGGCGCGAAAGGCCTCGCGCCGGTGCAGGATGGTGACCTTGGTGGCAAAGCGGGTGAGGAATAGCGCCTCTTCCATGGCCGAGTCGCCGCCGCCTACCACGGCGATCTCTTTGCCGCGGAAGAAGAAGCCGTCGCACGTGGCGCAACTGGAAACGCCGTGCCCGATGAGCGCCTGCTCGCTGGGCAGGCCCAGCCAGCGCGCGCTCGCCCCGGAAGCGACGATGAGCGTGCGCGTCGAGACTTCCCCGGCCGAGGTGTGCAGGCGAAAGGGATGCGTGTTGAGCTCGACCTGCTTGAGGTGCGCCAGCTGGAAGGCGGCGCCGAAGCGGGCCGCCTGCTTCTTCATGTTGTCGATGAGCTCGGGCCCCTGGATACCATCCGGCCAGCCGGGAAAGTTTTCCACCAGCGTGGTGATGGAAAGCTGACCGCCGGGCTCGTGCCCCTCCAGCACCAGCGGCTTGAGGCCGGCGCGCGCCGCGTAGATGGCCGCCGTAAGTCCTGCGCAGCCGGAGCCAAGAATTACCGTGTCGCGTGTGTCTGTCATGAGATCCCGTGTCGATTGTAGATGGAGGAGGAGGCCCGTTCCGGCCTTGATTTTCTCCCACACTTGCGCCAGAAAACGGCGCACGGATGGGGCACCCAGCTCTTCCTTTATAAGATGATTCTCATGGCGAATCTGACTCTTATCTACGGGCTGCGACTGCTCCCCGAGGGCGAAGTGACGGAAATCCATGACGCCACGCTCAAGCTGGCCAATGGACATGAAGCGCATGTCACCATGCACGTGATCGAAGGCTCGCGAGAGCAGATCGAAAAGCAGCTCAAGCAGAGCCTGAGCGCGTTCTTCGATTTCTACCCAGAGATCTGAAGCGTCCCACGAGCGGAGCCGGAGGGTGGCCGGCGGGCTCGCGTCTTGGAGCGTTCGGGAGGTGAAGAAGCTTCTGCTCGACCTGCCCAAGATTCAGACATAATTCGGAGCACTCTCATGGGAGGAGCCTTGTTACTGAGAGGCTTCTAGCCATGTGGCGCGCGAGCCGATGAGGAATCTGTGGCCGCATTGGAACCCTATGAGGATCTCCGGCGCGGCCGAGTTCCCGCTCGGGGCGCTTCAGTGTCCGACCTCGCCACCCTCCGTTCCCGCCAACCGTCGCGAAACCTTATCTGCCGCAGACGGGCTTCGGCATGGCTCGCGATGGCGCTTGCGGGGCCGCTCGCCTTTGCCGGAGGGCCGAAGTATGTGGCGGGAATCAGCTACTTCAATCCCGCCACGGTGGGGATGCCCATCCACTGGGCCAACGGGCAGGTGAATTACTACGTCGATCGCGGACCGCTCAACAGCTCGATTACCAACCAGCAGGCGACGGCCATGGTGGACACGGCCGCGGCGTTGTGGAGCGCGGTGCCGACCGCCGGCGTTGTGCTGAAAGATATGGGGCCGCTGGGCGAGGATGTGAACGGGTCGAACATTGCCGTAAAGAACGGGACGATTACCGCGCCCGCCGACGTGACTCCCGCTGCGACCAGCACTCCGCTGGGCGTGATTTACGACGCCGACGGGTCGGTAATCGACGCCATCTACGGCAGCGGCGCGAGCGAGCCCATCAGTTGCCAGAACAACGGCGTGTTCATGTGGATCGACAACATCAACGCCGATACGACCATCGCGCACGCCGTGATTCTGCTCAATGGCCTGTGCGCCACCAACGGAGATCTGCTTAGCATGATGAGCTTCGAGCTTGAGCGCGCCTTCGGTCGCGTCTTAGGGCTCGATTATTCGCAGGTGAATCCGGGGGCGCTACAAAATGGCGAGCCCGGCGGCATGTTCGGTTGGCCGGTGATGCAGCCGGAAATGGGCCTTTGCGGGCCGCAGGGCGGCGCGTGCATTCCCAACCCCGGCGTGCTGCGGTGGGACGATATCGCCGCGCTCAACCGCATCTATCCCATCACCTCGCAGAACACGGCCAGCTTTTCCGGAAAGCTGATCACCGCGGCCAACACGATTTCGATCCAGGGAACGATCACATTCAGGAACGGCGAAGGCATGCAGGGCGTGAACGTGGTGGCGCGGCCGCTCGACGCCAACGGAAATCCTCTTTACCAGTACACGGTGAGCTTTGTCTCCGGCGCATATTTCAGCGGTAATCACGGCAATGCGGTGATGGGCTGGAACGATGCGAGCGGCAACCCCTTGTCGATGTGGGGCTCGAACAATGCGGCCCTGCAAGGCTACTTCGACCTGAGCGGGATACCGCTGCCGCCGGGCATGACGACTGCCGACTACATGATCACCTTCGAGGCCGTGAGCCCGCAGTACATCCTTGAATCGTCGGTCGGCCCGTATTCGGCGGGCACGCCCAGCCCGTCGGGGACGCTTGCGCCCATCGCCGTACCGGGGCTCACGGCGGGCAGCGTGCAGCGGTTGAACGTGAATGTGGCCGATTCGGCGGTAGGAGGCTGGAACGACGCCATCGGCACGCAGGCCATGCCGCGGCGCATGCCGGTGAGCGGCATGTGGTGGGGACGCCTGAGTCATGTGGGCCAGACCGACTGGTTCAGCTTTCCGGTGCGCGGCGGGCGCACGTTTACCGTGGTGGCATTGGCCCTGGACGAGACGGGAGCGCCGAGCGAGACCAAAGCCATGCCGTCGCTGGGCGTGTGGGATGGATTCGATGCGCTGAACGCGACGGCAGCGGCCGCCGCCCCTGCGCTCAACGGCAACGCCGCCGGCGAAACCTGGCTGCGCGTGAGCGCAAGTGGCGCCGACGTGGTGCGGCTGGGCATCGCCGACCAGCGTGGAGACGGGCGACCCGACTATGCCTATTGCGGCTGGCTTCTGTACGCCGACACGATTCTGCCGCCGCGGTTGCCGGCCTCAGGCGGACTCATCGCGATTCGCGGCATGGGCTTTTATCCCTCGGACACGGTTCTGGTAGGCGGCCAGGCTGCAGCCGTCGTAAGCGTTACGCCGAACGAGATCATCGCGATGGCGCCGCCTGCGGCCTCGGGAGTGACCGGTTCGGTCGACGTCGAGGTCGACGATCTGCCGGTTTACTATGCCGCGGCCATCATTTCCGGCGGCGTCAGTTACGACGCCGGCGCAGGCGATGCGTTGAAGCTCGTCACGGCGCCGGCGAGCAGCGTGCCCATCGGAGTTCCGGAGCCGTTTTCGGTGGCGGCGCTGGGTGCGGATTTGACTGGAGCCGGCGGAGTGACCGTGACGTTCAAGGTCACCAGCGGAACGGCCACGCTGGGCTGCGGGCAGAAGAGCTGCGCCGTCACGACCACCGGCGACGGCCGCGCGACCATAAACGTGATCGCGGCAAGCTCCGCGGTGTCCATCGTGACAGCATCGCTGACGAACGGTTCGATGGTGGAAGTCCAGTTCACGGGAGCCGCACCGCCGGCGATCGCGGCGCTCACGCCGCAGCTCTCGGTTGCCGCCGGCGCCACGTTCGCCTGGCCGGTGCAGGCGCTCGTCTTCAGCAATGGCGCGCCGGCAGCGGGACAATCGGTCACGTGGCAGCCGGCCGCGGGATTCCAGCTTGGAGTCGCTGGCGCGGTCGTTACCAACGCGAGCGGCATCGCCGCACAGACTCTCACTGTGGGACCGCTCGCCGAGGGTCAGCTTGCCAGCATCACGGCCTGCGTCACCGGAACCAGCCAGTGTGCGGCGTTCACGGCCCTGGGATCCCGGCCCGAATACGCCACGCTGGTCGCGGTCAGCGGCACGCAGCAGAGCCTGCCGTCCGGCGCAACGCCGGCGCCGATTGTGCTGCGCGTGCTCGACATGGACGGCAACCCCATGGCCGCGGGCACGGTAACGTTGAATGAGGCGCTCTACGCGTGGGCTCCGCCATGCCCGCCAATCGGCCGCTGCGCGCAAGTTGAGCTCTTATCCAAGAAAACCGTTTCCGCGACATCGGCGCTGGACGGCACGGTGAGCTTTACGCCGCTGACCATCACGGGCGTAAGCACGCGCCTTGTAGGTGTAGCGGCCACGGGCAATCTCAGCACCGTGCCGGTTGCGATTGAGCAATATTGAGCGTTCCCCGCAACCGGTGCGCCGGAGTTCGACGCGCCGGTCCGATCCGCCCGGCCACATTGAACGATTACGGCTGAATAGTGTAGGTTGCCGAAGCCGGCAGGCTCGCCGAAGTGGCCTGCGACTTGGCGATGGCCTGGATCGTCTCGTTCGAAGTCACCTTGATCCCTGCGCTGGTGTAGACGGTCGAGCTCGTCGTCGGCTTGCTCCCGCCGATCGTGTAGTAGATCGTCGCGCCGGGTGTCGTGTCGGAGATGTGGACGGTCAACGGGGGACTGTAGGTTCCTGTTGTGGGCGAGATGACCGGCGTGGCTGCAGGCGGCAGATGGATCGTGATGGTATCCGAGGCGGGTTTGCTCTGCGAACGGCCCGGCGCAATGGCGATGGCGATGATCGTCGTTGTCGCGTCGATGCGGAAGGGGCCGCGGTAGAACCTGCCTGAAGTGGGTGTTGGAATCTCGCCGTCGGTCGTGTAGTAAATCGCCGCGTCAGAGGTTGCATCGGTGATGGTGACTTTTTCTGGCGTGTGATAGGTGCCTTTCAGGGGCGAAATCTCCGGCATCGCCGCCGGCAGATGGATGACGTACTTCGCCGTAGCCGGCATGGATTGTTCTAGGCCATCGGCAACGGCGATCGCTTTAATCGTCTCGGTGTGCTTCACCTCGATCGCGCCGGAGTATTCATCCGAGGATTCGGCGCTCGGCTCGTCGCCATTAGTGGTGCAGTAAATCTTCGCGCCCGACGTGTAATCGCTGACTGTCACCTTCTGCGTCGATGTGTACGTGCCGGCGGGGAGCGAGAATGTCGGAACCGCTGTGATGTCCGGGTTGGCGATCTCGAAGACGGTGCCGGAGCCATCTGCGCCGCCATTGCTGGTCGTTCCGTAGAGGTTCCCTTCGGCATCGAGCACGAGACCCGCCATCGGCTCGTTTCC
>JASHTH010000698.1 GCA_030040655.1 Acidobacteriaceae bacterium
TGGGGACTAAGGAAGAGAGATCAGAGAACAGAGATCAGGGATAACCAAGATCGCCGCGCGGACCGATCACTGACCACTAATCACTGTGAACTACGAACTGTGAACTGCGAACTGAGGGCAAAGCTGATAGCTGAAAGCTGAGAGCCAAGAGCTATAAGCTGACTTTGGAGGACGGCATGATCTGGCAGGACATTCGATTCACTCTGCGGCTGTTGCGCAAATCGCCGGGATTCACATTCACGGCGGTAACTGTGCTGGCGCTGGGGCTGGGCGCCAACATCGCCGTCTTTACGCTGCTGAACGGAATCATGTTGCGGCCCTTGCCGTATGCGCAGCCCGATCGCGTCGTGACCGTCGCGCTTCCCAGCTCCATGCCCTTCTACTATGAAATTGATTACGCCGACATGCTGCAACTTCGCGACGCGGCCGGTGCGAACGTGCGGATCGGCGCAACTTTCGACTCCTCGCTCGCCAGCATCGTGGGGCCTGGCGGGCGCGTACAGGTCGAGCGCACGCAGGTCGATTCAGGCCTGTTGCCGATGCTGGGAGTCAATCCCCTGCTGGGCCGGTTCTTTCGCCCCGACGAAAACGACCCGGGCCGCAATCGTGTCGTACTGCTGGGCGAAAATGTGTGGCGCAAGCTCTACCGTTCCGATCCTCAGATTCTCGGCAAGACGCTCACCATTCGCGGAGAGGCGTATACGATTCTGGGCGTCATGCCGCGCAGCTTTTCATTCCCCTTCGGCGATACGGAGCAAATCTGGACGCCCGCGGCAATCGCGCCTGCCGCCCGCTCGGCCATGAGCGGCGATGCCGTGATCGCTGGATCGCTCTACGCCCGCCTTCCGGCAAAGATGACGGCTGCGCAGCTTGCCGATGTGATGAGCCGGGCGCAGGCGCGGATCGCCAAAGAAGATCCCGGAAACGAGCTGCCCACGCGCGTGCAGGTGACCGGCTACCAGGATTGGCTCAATCGCGAGACGCGGAAGCCCTTGTTGCTCCTATACCTTGTCGTATTCGGCATCTGGGTGCTGGCGTGCCTGAATGTGACCAGCCTGATGTTGGCGCGGGCGGTATCGCGCGCGCGCGAGCACGCTGTGCGTTCCGCGCTCGGCGCCAGCCGGATTCGTCTCTTGCAGCAGTCGATCGTCGAGAGCCTGTTGCTCAGCGGCATCGGCGCCGTAGCCGGTCTGCTCGTGGCGCAATCGGTGGTAAAGCTTCTGTGGCGCCAGATTGCGCGCCAATTAGGCGAGGTTTCCAGCAACGTTCACCTGGATTGGCGTGTCATTGCCGGCCTCGGAGGCCTGACGCTGGTAACGGCTGCCATCGTCGGCGTCATCCCTGCACTGCGCGCCTCGGGCCGTAACGTCCAGGAGAACCTTCACGGCGTAACATCAACCGCGTCCGCCGGCCAGAACCGTACGCGCGAAGCGCTGGTGGCGGCGCAGATCGCGCTTACGCTGGTCTTTCTCATCGGTGCCGGTCTCTTTCTGCGCACCATCAACGCATTGCGCGCCGTTCCCCTCGGCTTCTCGCAGCAGAATGTGCTCACCGGCGGCGTGATTCTCAACCGGGTCCAACGGCAGGCCGAGGATCAGATAGAGACCAAGGGCAACGTCGTGCGCGACTCCTATTTGCCGCTGCTCGAGCGCTTGCGTGCCATTCCCGGCGTGAAGGTGGCGGCATTGAGCTCGGTGTTGCCGCTGCGCTCGGAGTTTGCCGTGAACATCATGGGCCAGCTCGACGGGAAAAAAGCTTCGCCCGACAGGAGGCCGGCGGCCGACGGCCGCATCGCTTCTGCGGGGCTAGTTGACGCGCTCGGCATACCCATGCTGCGCGGGCGTTTCTTTACTGAAGACGATACCGGATCGTCGCCTGTCGTAGTCGTGATCAACGAGGCTTTCGCGAAGAAGTATCTGCCCGGTCAGGATCCGATCGGCCACACGTATGGACTGGGCGAAGGCCGTTTCGCCGCCGCGCGCATTATCGGCGAAATTGGCGATATGAAACAGCGCGACGTTACCGTTGCGACCAAGCCGGAGATCTACTATTGCCTGGCGCAAACCGAGCCGGAATCGCCGCTTTATGGAATTGCGACCGCCTTCATTCAAGTGGCGATTCGCGCCGCCGTTCCCGCCGATGCGCTGCGCGCGCAGTTTGACAAGGCACTGCACGAGGTCGAGCCGGACGCCACGACGACCGACGTGAAGACGATTCACGAGGCGGTCGAAGACTCGTTCGGCAGCCAGACGCTGACGGCGCACCTGCTGGAGACCTTCGCCGCGCTGGCGCTGATGATCGCGGCCGTCGGCCTCTACGGTCTGCTCTCGTTCGCCGTGGCGCAGCGCACGCGCGAGATCGGGCTGCGCATTGCGCTGGGCGCGGCTCAAGCCAATATACTCACACTGGTGCTGCGCCGCGCGCTGCTCCTGGTCGGCATCGGCCTTGCCGCCGGTTTCACCCTGGCGTGGTTCGCGGTAACCCTGGCGCGAAGCTACATTTTCGGCGTCCAGGCGCACGACGCAGTTACATTTTCCGCGGTCCTGCTGGTGCTGACTCTGGTATCGCTTGCCGCGGCATGGCTGCCGGCGAGGCGCGCCGCGTCGGTAGACCCCATTCTTGCTCTAAGATCGGAGTAACTCACACGTCATGATCGAACTGAAAAATGTCGAACGAAGTTATAAGACCGGCCACACGGAAACATGGGTCCTTCGCCGTATCGGCCTCACCATCCGCGAGAGCGAGTTTGTTACGGTAATGGGACCCTCGGGTGCAGGCAAGTCGTCGCTGCTCAACGTGCTGGCCCTGCTCGACGATGGCTGGCTGGGCGAGTATTGGTTTGGCGAGACGCCGGTGCACAAGCTCAACCGCAAGCAGCGCGCCGACCTGGCGCGGCAACGCATCGGCATGGTCTTCCAGAGTTATCATTTGCTCGACGATCTTACCGTCGCCGAAAACATCGACTTACCCCTGTCCTACAAGAATTTACCCGCCAAAGAGCGGCAGGGCATGGTGGCCGACATCCTCGATCGCTTCCAGATCGTCGCCAAGAAAGATCTCTTTCCCAACCAGCTCTCCGGCGGCCAGCAACAGCTGGTCGGCATCGCCAGAGCCGTGGTTCATGCTCCGTCCCTGCTGCTTGCCGACGAGCCAACCGGCAATCTGCACTCCACGCAGGCCCGCGAAATTATGGAACTGTTCCGCGAACTCAATCGCGGCGGCACCACCATCGTGCAGGTAACGCACTCGGAAGAGAACGCGCGCTACGGAACGCGCATCCTCGAGCTGCACGACGGATGGATGACGCGCGACGATTCCCTGCCTGCAAGGGCCACGGAGGTTTCCACAAAGTGATTCTATCCCGGGTGATCGAATGCTATCTGAAACCGCGCAAATCTCGTTCCGCGGCGCGCCTTGAGTCGCTGCTTTGGCGTCGCGCAGCGGCTTTCGCCGCAATCTTTCTTTTTCAGGGGGCTCTGGCGCTGGCCGGCATCGCGTACGGGCAAACGGCGCAGCAACCCCCCGCGCAGACGGATGCGACACAGGTGCCCGCGCAGCCGGGTTCGGCTCAGGCGCCCGCGCCGGAAGCCCCCGCACCTGCCGCAAGCGGCACAGCGGCTTCGGCTTCATTGGCGCAGGAGATGCAGCAGGCGCAGCAACAGACGTTGGCCCCGCAAAAGCCGTTCAACGTGCCCATGCCCCACTCGTGGAACCCGATTGCGCGTTACAGGCCCAGCACGGCGCCTGAGCTGAACCTCAGCAACTCGCCGCGCCTGGATAACCTGATCCGCAACGGAAAGATCTATCTTTCCCTGCACGATGCGATCGCCCTGGCCATCGAGAACAATCTCGATCTGGCCTCCTTCCGCTATAACTTTGCCATCGCGCAGACCGATATCCTGCGCACCAAGGCGGGTAGCCCTGCCAACGGCGTCAATGTCGCGGTCGTGCAGTCGACGCAGGGCGGGTTCAGCTCTCCCGGCGGAGGGGGCGGGGGCAGCTCGGGCGGGTCGGCCGCCGCCGGCGCAGGCGGGATCGTGCAATCGACCCTCGGCGAGGGCACCGCGGTTCCCTCCTTCGACCCCTTCCTCACTTTCCAGGGCTACGTCGATCACACCGTTACCCAGGAGGCGAATCAGTCCCAGGTCGGTGTGCCAGTCTTTAAGGTCAACACCATCGAGGTCCTGTCGCAGTACTCCCAGTCGTTCCCCCTCGGCACAAATGTTACGGTCAACTATCAAGGCCTGCGAGAGGCCACCAACTCCCCATATTTCAGTATCAATCCCGAGCTCTTCGGCAAATTCCAGGTAATCATCTCCCAGCCCGTTCTTTACGGCTTCGGGCTTTCCACCAACGAGCGCTACATCCGCATCGCCAAGCGCAACGCCCAGATCACCGATGTGGCTTTCAAGGAGCAAGTCATCGCCACGGTGACCCAGGTCGAGAATATCTACTGGGCGCTCGTCAACGCCTACGAAGACGAACAGATCAACGAGCGCTCTTTGGGATTCGCCAACCAGACTCTCATTGACGATCAGAAACAGCTCGAGCTGCACGCCATCGCCGCCATGCAGATCATGACCGATCAGGCCGCCGTGGCGACGGCAGAAGGCAACCTCACCCAGGCGCGCGCCGCTCTTCGCCTGAACGAGCTGCAGATGAAGAACGCGCTGACCAAGGTCGACGATCCCGCCATCGACGATATGCCGGTCATTCCCCTCGATCTGCATGGAGAGCCCGATTCAACCGCCGACAAATCCATGGATGACCTGATCGCCGAGGCCGAGAAAGAGCGGCCCGAGGTTACCCAGTATCAGTTGGAGGCCCAGGTGCAAAAGCAGGCGCTGAAGGATATCAACAGCGAGCTTTTGCCCCAGCTCAATCTGTATGGCTTCTACACTGGCGCGGGCACCGCCGGGCCGAAAAACCCGATCTGCGACCCACAAGCAGTCGACTGCTCCACCGGCCTCCCTACGGGATTCTCCGGCATGTTCGAGGACACCTTCAATTATTCGTCCCCGGAGTACCAGGTCGGCGTGTCGCTTGCGATCAACTTGCGCAACCGCCAGGCCAAGGCCGATCAGTTTCGTGCAGTGCTCAACTACCGGCAAAGCCAGATCTCCGAAGTGCAGCAGAAGAAAAACATTCTCTTCGATGTCCGCAACTCGAAGTATGCTCTCGAACAGGCTCAGGCCCAGGTCCAGGCTACTCAAAAGGCGCGCGACCTAGCCCAGAAGACGCTCGATATTACCAAGCAGGAGCAGACGCTCGGCGCCAAATCCAGCGTCGATACGCTGAACGCCGAAATCGCGCTGGCCACGGCCGAGACTGCCTTCGACACCGCGGAAACGAACTACGAGTTGAAAAAAGTCGACATCGACCGCGCCACCGGAACCACCCTGGAGCGGCTGGGTGTCGCGATCGACGACGCCAAATCGGGCGTGGTGGCCCATGCGCCGTAGAATGACTGACTGTGGAACTCTCAGCGCCGGCGCCATGGCCGGCGTAGCATCGGAGGCGAGCCATTCCCAGTAAGCAAGAAGCAATTCGCGTCCTCGCCGCCGACGATCAGACGCATATCCTCGAGGCAGTCGAGCTCCTTCTGCGCCCGCACGGGATCCAGGTGGACTGCGTGCGCTCTCCGCAGTTGCTCATGGAAGCGCTCGGTCATGCGGACTATGACGTGTTGCTCATCGACCTGAACTACACGCGCGACACGACGTCGGGCCAGGAAGGACTCGACCTGCTGGCGCGCATTCAGGAGTACGACTCGCGGTTGCCGGTGATTGTGATGACGGCATGGGGCAATATCGGTCTCGCGGTGGAGTCGATCAAGCGCGGGGCGCGAGATTTCATCCAGAAGCCGTGGGAAAACGAGCGCTTGGTTTCGCTGATTCGCGTTCATGCCGAGCTGCACCAGGCGTTGCGCCGAGCGCGCAATCTGGAGCTCGAGAACCGCCTGCTGCGCGCCGAAGGTATGCCGGAGTTCGTCGCCGGCGCACCCTCCATGAAGCCGGTGCTGGAGTTGATCGCACAGGTCGGACCATCCGACGCCAACGTGTTGATCACCGGCGAGCATGGAACCGGGAAAGAGATCGTCGCCAAGCTTCTTCATGCCGCATCGCCGCGCTCGCGCATGCCGCTGGTCGCGGTGAATGCCGGCGGCTTGCCGGAAGGGACCTTCGAGAGCGAGATCTTCGGTCACGTGAAGGGCGCGTTCACCGACGCGCGGGCCGACCGCATTGGGCGCTTCGAGCTGGCCAACGGAGGCACTCTGTTTCTCGACGAGATTGCCAACGTGCCGCTGCGCCAGCAGGCCAAGCTACTGCGCGTGCTCGAGACCGGCGAGCTGGAGCGCGTGGGATCGTCGCAGACGCGCAAGGTGGATGTCCGCATTCTTTCCGCGACTAATGCGCAGCTTCACGAAGAGGCCGCGGCTGGCAATTTCCGCGAAGACCTGCTCTTTCGCCTGAATACCGTCGAGATTCATCTGCCCGCGCTGCGCGACCGGCGCGAGGATATCCCGGCGCTGGCCATGCATTTCTTAGACCGCAGCAAGACTCGCTATCGCAAGCAAGTGAATGGGTTCACGCCCCCGGCGATGCAACAGCTGATGCAGTATCCGTGGCCCGGCAATGTGCGCGAGCTGGAGCACACGGTGGAGCGGGCCGTGTTGCTGTGCCGCGGCGACGAAATCGAGCCCTCGAATCTGGCCATTGCATCAGGCCGGGCGGCGACACAGTCGTTTGAAAACATGAGCATCGACGAGGTCGAGGCGCTGCTCATTCGCAAGGTGATGCGGCGCTGCGACGGAAACATTTCGCAAGCAGCCGAAGCACTCGGGCTCAGTCGCGCCGCGCTCTACCGGCGCATCGAAAAATATGGCCTTTGACAAACGCGTGCGCAGGCGCAGGCGCTCCGCGGTCCGTCGCGCCTGGCTTTATTCCTTGCTCCTCTCGCTCCCGGGGCTGATTTTTGCTGTTGTCCTGTTTTATCAGGCCCAGCTTACCGCGGCTCCGACGATTCTTCTTTCGGCCTGCCTGCTGCTATATCTACTGCTGTTGGCGGCGGCCCTGATCGAGAGCATGGTCAGGCCGCTGCAGACGCTTTCCAACGTGGTGGCGTCGCTGCGCGAAGGAGACTACTCCTTCCGGGCGCGTGGTGCGGGCTCGCCCGACGCCTTCGGCGAACTGGCGACGGAGATCAATGCGCTCGCCGATCTGCTGCAACGGCAGCGTGTGCGCTCCCTGGAGGCGACGGCGCTGCTGGCGCGCATCCTCGAAGTGATGCACTCGCCGCTGTTCGCCTTCGATCGCGAAACCCAACTGCAATTGGTGAACCACGCCGGCGTGCAGCTCCTGGGGCGGCCGTATGCCCGCTGCTTTGGGCATAGCGCGCGCGAGCTGGGGCTGGTGGATTTGCTCGCGGCAAAAGATCAGACCATTCACTCGTTCGAAGGCAAACCCAACCGATGGTTGCTGCGCAGGGCGACGTTTCGGCAGGACGGCCTGCCGCACACGCTTTTGTTGTTGGCCGATGTGAGTCGGCCGCTGCAGGAAGAGGAGCAGGCCGCATGGAAACGCCTGATTCGCGTGCTGGGCCACGAGCTCTCGAATTCGCTGGCTCCGATCAAATCCATTGCCGGAAGCCTTTTGGCGCGTGTGGACCAGATGGAAGGCGACGAGAGCATGGCGCGCGATTTTCGCCGCGGGCTCGGCGTTGTGGAAAGCCGCGCCGATTCGCTGCACCGCTTCGTGCAGTCCTACCGTCTGCTGGCCCAGTTGCCGCCGCCGCATTTCAAGGCGGTCCAACTGGGATCGCTGCTGGAACGGGTCGTGCTGCTGGAGCAGCGCATCAGCATTCAACTTGATCCCGGACCGCCGGCCGTGCTCGACGCCGATCCCGACCAGCTGGAGCAGATGTTCATCAACCTGCTTCGCAACGCCGTGGACGCCTCACTCGCCAACGGCACGCAATGCGTGCGCGCGGGCTGGCGGCTGATGGATTCGACGGCGCTGGTCACGATCGAGGATCGCGGCGTGGGGATCGCCAATACGGAGAATTTGTTTGTGCCTTTCTATACCACCAAGCCGGCGGGCAGCGGCGTAGGCCTGGCATTGGCGCAGCAAATCGCCCGAGCACATGGCGGCGAGATCCGGCTTCTCAACCGGGATGACGGAGATGGCGCGCGCGCGACGGTGCGATTGCCGATAGCGCAGTTGTAGAGCGGCCACTTGGATGCCTTCCTTGCGGCGGGCGTCGCGCGATCGCCGCAAGGGCGGGGAAAACGATTGCACCTTCTCATCGGGCGCCGGACAGTCTGTTTGGAGTTTTCGCAAGCTGATCGAGGACAGAGCGACCGGCAAAGCGCGCACGCTTGCCAAGGCTGCGCTCGATGCGGATGACTTCATTCCATTTCGCCGTGCGCTCGCCGCGCACGAGCGATCCCACCTTGAGCTGGCCGGCGTTGGTCGCGACGGCAAAATGGGAGATGAATGCGTCCTCCGTCTCACCGGATCGCGCCGAGACGATCGCGTTCCATCCCGCCTGCTGCGTGAGTTCGATTGCTTCAAGGGCCTCCGTCACGGTGCCGATCTGGTTGAGCTTGATGAGGACAGCGTTGGCAACGTTGCGCTCAATCCCGGCGCGGATGCGATCGACATGGGTTGTGAACAGATCGTCGCCGACCAACTGGATGCGATGGCGCAATGCCGACGAGATGAGAGACCAGCCGTCCCAGTCGATGTCGGCCATGGGGTCTTCGATCGACACGATCGGATAACGGTCGCACCAGCCGGTGAGGAGATCGGCGAATTGCGCCGCAGTGAAGGTGCGATCTTCGAGCCGGAACGAATAGTGCCTGGATCCCGCGTCGTAGAGATCGCTGGCAGCGATGTCGAGCGAAATGGCCGCATCGCGTCCCGGCTCAAATCCGGCGCGAACTATGGCATCCACCATGAATTGCAAAACATCTTCGTTCGTTGAGAACTCAGGCCAGTAGCCGCCTTCGTCGGCCACGCCGCGTAGCGCGCCGCGCTCCTGGAGCAGATCCCCCGCGGCGCGGTACACGTTGAAGGTGATCTCGAGCGCGTCTGCAAACGAGCGTGCGCCGATGGCGACAAGCAGAAAGTCCTGCACATCGGTGCGCCAATGGGCATGAGCGCCACCGCCCACGATCTGGATTTCAGGCAGGGGAATCAGGTTGCCGCGGGACTGGCCGAGGTAGTCGAAGAGCGACCGCTGTTGCGCAGCGGCTGCGGCGGAAGCGGCCGCCATGGAAACGGCGAGGATGGCGTTGGCTCCCAGGCGCGACTTTGTTGGGGTTCCATCGAGGTCGATCAGCGTGCGGTCGAGACCAGCCTGATCCAAGACATCAGACCACCGGAGGGCTGGGCCGATCTCGTCTTTGATGTTCGTGACGGCGTGAAAGACAGACTTGCCGCGAAAGCGAGCGGGATCGCCATCGCGAAGCTCCAGTGCCTCGAACTGGCCGGTGGATGCTCCCGATGGCGCGACGCCGCGGCCTCGAATACCGTTTTCGAGCACAATCTCCGCTTCCACTGTGGGATTGCCGCGTGAATCGAAGACCTGGTAGCCGTCGACGGAGCGAATCCTCATGCTATCGCCTCCAATTGCCCCAGTCCGGCGAACCATCGTTGCACAAGATCCGCAAGGCTGGAGGAAAACGCCTGGATCGCGGGCTGCGCAAACCGTCGGACGAATGCGGCTTGTCCCGGTCGGGTCAGATACTCAACGGGAGATTTGCCGTCGATGCGCGCCAGCAAAAGCATCGGGAGTAGCCGCGCGGTGCGGGATTCCAGGGCGACTGGGTCGATAGAATCTCCGGCGGCTTCAAGGTAGCGACGCCAGAAGCCGCGAGTCATTTCCTCGAGACCGATGTGGCGCGGCGCGTGGTGGAGGCCCTTGAGCAGAAGGTGCGTGAGCAAAAAGGCAAGATCGAAGGCAGGATCGCCGTACCAGGCCACTTCGCAATCGAGCAGAACAAAGCGCGAGGGCGAGATCATGATGTTTTTGGGGCTGAAGTCGCCGTGCACAAGACACATGTGCGTCGAGGCCAGACGCTTTGCTTCGGCCTCGAAGATCGCGCGCAGATCCGGATGGCGCCGGCCCGTGGTGAGCAGATACGGCTCGATGCGCAACTGCATGAAATTCCCTGTCGTATCGAAGCGCACCGCGACCTCCGCATCTCCTGCCGAGCGGGCATGAATCGCGCCGAGAATGGCCCCGGCGCGAAGAGCGTGTTCGCGATGCGCCTCGCCCCCCAGCAAGAGCTTTTTCCAACTCGTGAATTCCGGGCCGAGGTACTCCATGGCAAAGTAGCCCCGGTCGTGAGGACCGGGTAGAAGCCGAGGTACGGCCTGAGGCAGGAATTGCGAGACGTACTCGATATACATCCGTTCGTAGCGGTTGCGCGCGACATCGGCGATCCATTCATCGCGCACTCGTAGTTTGGGCAGGGCGCGCTTGACCACGAACGGTACATCGCCGTCGTCGACGCGATAGATTTCGCTGGAGACGCCGTCGGTGAGCGGGTTGAGCATTGCGGATTCGTGTTTTAGTACACCGTCGCGGCGAAGCAGCCTGAGAATGTCTTCCGCTGCAGCGCCGGGGATAGCCGTCCGGATCTGGTCTTTGCTGTTCAATGTCGGTAACGGGTACAGGCTACACGCCGGGCACGGGCGGACAACCGGGAAACTCGACCAGGAAAGTGTTGCCGATGTAGCCGACGTACTGGATGCCGATCTTGCTGGTGAAAAATCCGTCGGCGGTCAGGCTGCGCAGGATGGAAAAAAACTCCACCCCCTGGCTCAAGCTCAGGTCCTCATCCGCATTTTTGCGGTAAGCGATTAAGTCGAGAATCTCTTTCTGCTCTTTCGTTGTGCAATCGAGATAAGCCTTGCCATAACGATCCCCGCATGTCGAGTCGAGCCACATCAGGCCGCCGCCGAGCTTGACTTGGTAGTCGAAGTTCTCGCTGGTGATCAGATCGATGTATTCCGGCGCACCCCCTTCGATGGCGCCGCCGGAATCGGCATCGGCGGGAAGGATGGCGTCACAGAGTGAGTTCAGCGTTTTGTAATCCTGCGCAGAAAAAAACTTCGGCGTGTAGCTGCCGCCTTGGGCCGACTTTTCCGCTTCGATCAGGTTGTGGGCATATTCGGCGGCTTCGAGCGGAATGGCGCGCAGAACCGAGCCGGCCACCGCGCCCAAGCTCAGCGACTTCAAGATTGCGCGACGCGATAGTTGATCCGAATTCATTGTTTCCGCTCCGAGAGTGTCATTCCGGCCTTCTAATCGGGCACGGCTCGTAGGTCAGCGTTTGATTGATCGCTGCAGAATGAATATCCACCTCTCATTCTGAGCGACGTTTGGCCCCGATTCTGGGCCAAACGGAGTCGAAGGATCTGCGGTTCAGACTCATGGTAATTCAATGAATTTCTGACTCGCCCTGCTAGATCTCTCCTTTCTTTGCCTGGTCGAGCAGGTACTCCGAGGTTCTCCACGACAGTGCCATGATGCTCAGCGTGGGATTCTTATCGGGGTTCGATACGAATGGGGCCGCATCGGCGACGAAAAGGTTCTTCACATCGTGCGCCTGGCAATACTTGTTCAGTGCGGAAATCCTGGGATTGTCGCCCATGCGCACCGTTCCAACTTCGTGAATGATCTCTCCGCCGGTGGAGATGCTGCTGCCTGGCCTTGGCGGTACGGCCAGAGTCTCCGCTTTGCGATTGGACTGCGGATGGCGCCGCGTACCGTGAATCACGGTGCCGCCCGCTGCTTCAACAATCAACCGAAAGGTCTCCTGCATATCGTCGGCCATCTGCAGCTCGTTGTCGCCCCACTGCCAATGGAAGCGCAGCACGGGGATGCCCCATTGGTCCACAACATCGGGATCGATATCGCAGTAACAGTTTTCGTTGGGGATCATTTCGCCGCGCCCGCTGAAGCCGATCACGGTGCCGTAGGAGCTGCGGCACTTCTGCTTGAGCGCGACACCATAACCCTCCTGCGCCGCGCAAACGCCGTCGAAGCTGCCCACGCCAGGCATGTCGCGCCCGCCGCCGAATTCGATATGATAGCCGCGCAGAAATCCGTTCTTCTGTCCCAGGCGCCACCACGGCATGTACATGTGCATGCCGCCCACGCCGTCGTGGTTATGCGGCGGCATGCCGACAAGCTGCGGAAAGTATCCGGCAAGGTTGCTGCCCACCGAATCGGTGAGATAATGTCCGACCACTCCGGAAGAATTGGCCAGACCATCGGGAAAGCTCAATGAACGCGAATTGAGGAGCAGGCGCGCCGACTCGCATGCGCTGGCTGCCACGACGACCGCTTTTGCGTAAACTCGCTGCTCGCTCCGTGTGGCCTTGTCGACGTAGGAGATCGCTTCGACTTTACCGCTTTGGCCCAGCACGAGTTCGCGGGCCATGGCGTTGGGGATCATGGTAAAGCGACCCGTGGCTGCGGCCGGCGGGATCATGACCTGGCTGGAACTGAAATTCGAGGCGCTGCGACATCCTCGTCCGCATTGTGCGCAGTAGTGGCAGGCGGGCCGATTGTTCAGCGCCTTGGTCAGGATCGCCATGCGCGAAGGAATGCAGGTGATCTTGAGCCGGTCGCAGGCCCTCTTGATCAGCGTCTCGGTGCAGCGCGGTTTTGGAGGCGGCAGAAAGACGCCGTCGGGCGCATTGGGAACATTTTCCTTGGTGCCGAAGACGCCGATATACGCTTCGACTTTGTCATAGTATGGCGCGAGATCTTCATAAGCGATGGGCCAGTCCTCGCCCATGCCGTCATTGGAGCGCGGCTTGAAATCCGTCGGTCCGAAGCGCAGCGCGATGCGGCCCCAATGGTTGGTGCGGCCGCCTTCAATGCGCGAGCGAAACCAGCGGAAGTTCGTGCCCGGCGCGTTCGTATAGGGCTCGCCGGGAATCTCCCAGAAGCCGTTGGGCGCCAGGAACTCATCGTTGAACTGGTATTTTCCTCTCCCGCCGATGCCGGCGCCGCGATGCGCCAGCTCATACGGCCAGACATGCTCTTTGAAATCTTTGTACGGATCCAGGCGAGGTCCGGCTTCCAGCATGACCACATTGAGCCCGCCCTCGGTCAGCACCTTGGCGGCCGTTCCGCCTCCCGCGCCCGAGCCTATGATGCAAACGTCATAAACCTTTCTGCGCGAGTTCACCTGGGGCATTCCCAAATCTCCACTGATGCGGTTTTTGAAGCGTACAACGAGCTGTCGCAGCCTCATCTTGCAGCTGGGACGAGCCGAGAACCGACTTTCGCCTTTCTTGCGGCAACGAACCCAATATACTCCCCGGGTGCGGTCCAACGCATCCCACAGAGTTTCCCGTTATCCGCCCGCGACACTCGACGCTGCGATATCTTCGGGGGTCGAAGTCTCTTGTGCGGGCGATTCCCTGCCGACAGGCAGAAAGACGGAAAACGCCGTGCCGCTGGAGCGCGCGCGCTGCCAGCTCCACACGCGAACGTGCCCGTCGTGCCGCTCCACCAACTGAGCGACCACCCACAGCCCGAGGCCCGTGCCGGTTTCGAGCTTGGTTGTGAAAAACGGTTCGAAGACGCGCCGCACGGTCGCGCGGTCCATGCCCGATCCGGAATCGCAGAACGTCGCGCGCATCCCCGGAGCCGCTCCGGTGCGCCAGTCGCGTGAAGCGCGAAGCCGGATGACGATGCGGCCGGCGCGCGGCGTGGCCTCAATGGAATTGGAGAGCAGGTTAGCGAAGATCTGCTGCACCTCGCCCGGCAGACAGGCGATGGCAATCTCATCCTGAACGCGAACCTCCACGGAGATCTGCGCGGTTTGCAGCCGGGCTCGAAAGAGCGCGAGCACCGATTCGACAAGCTCCGACAGAAGGGTCATCCTGGGCGCGCCGGCCTGGCGATGGAACTTGAGAGTCTGCTGGGTGATCATGGAGACGCGCATCACCTCTTCGAGCGCGGCGCGAGCCTGTGCGCGTGCGCCCTCCACGGTATCGGAGATGGAGATGAGGTAGAGCAGATTGGCCACCGCCGCCAGCGGATTGTTGATTTCGTGCGCGACCGAGGCCGCCAGCTTTCCGGCCACGGCGAGCTTTTCGGCTCGCAGCATGGCTTCTTCAGCTTGTTTGCGGTGCGTGATGTCGCCCATCACGCCCACGATGCGCGCGACGCGGCCGTTCGCGTCCTGCTGGCATTTGCCTTGCGATTCGAGCCAGCGCACCGAGCCGTCAGGCCAGACCACGCGATATTGCCGATGGTGGTCGGCCGCGTGCGTGCGCAACCGATGGAACTCTTCGACCAGCCCTTCGCGGTCTTCGGGATGGACGTGCTTCAGCCACTCGTCCGGGGACTGGCTCAACGCCCCCGGCTCCAGGCCCAGCATGCGAAACATCTCGTCGGAACGATGGACGGTATTCTTCTCGAGATCCCACACCCACAGCCCCATTCCGTTGGCGCGCAGGGCGATCTGCAGCAGTTCATCCCGGTCGCGCAGGGCTGCGGCAACGGCCGTGCGCTCCTCGGCGAGCTGGCGTTCCGTGTTGGCGAGCATCAGTTCCCGATTCAATTGCTGCGTGGCGATCTGGGCGCGCTGGGCAGCGAGGCGCCGCACGGCCCAGCCGAGAAAGATGGAAAGAAAAAGAAAGAGCGCCAGCCGCAGCGCTTCAGGTCCCTGAAGGATGGAGAACCGCATCTGCGCCCGGGTGAGAAAAAAATGGACGAACAGCGCGTCCGTGATGGCGCAAAGCGCTCCGCCCCACATTCCCAGAAACCAGCATGTGAGGATCACGGTGGGCAGCCCAAGCAGCAGCGGAAACGAACGCAGTGGATGAACCGTGTAAGTGAGCGCTACCGCCAGGCCTGCCGCGACGCAGCCGAGCAGGCCGCGAACCGCCCACGGCCACCGTTCCATGGCGAAGGCACTGGAGAGTTTCAGGCGGTTCATGGGCTCACAGATCGAATGGATTGAGTTTTGAGAAAGCGCCGCAGGGCCGTCTCTCAAGATAGTCGAGTCGGGCGGAAAAGGGAAGAGTACGGCGGGATGGATAGCATGCTGATTTAGCGCCGCCCGTAGCCTTTCGACAAGCCAGGGTATTTGAGCGAAGCTCTGAATAGGTAGAGGCTTGAAACGGGGCATGGCTTCCGCCGAGCCGAAGGGCAACCGAAAAAGAGGCGCGGATTCAGCCTCCAAGGTGGAACATGGCGGTTTAATCAGCCGTTTGCTACCTCTCGTTCCCCTCCATATACCGCCCCACCTCGGCGTGAGGGATGGCCTCCTGCGCATAGGTGAACGTGCCTTTGTCCTTGATCTCGCGCGCGGCCCGTACAAATGCGCCCAGCGCGGCGCGAGCCATCGAGCCGCCCACGCTGATGCGCTTGGCGCCCGCTCCAGCGATTTCGTCGACGGTATACGTGGCGCCTTTCAGTCCCATCAGAACATTCACCGGCTTGTTGACCGCAGAGCAAACCTCGCGAATGGCTTCGAGACTGGGCAAACCCGGCGCATACACGCAATCGGCTCCGGCTTGGGCAAAGGCCTGCAGGCGGTGAATGGTGTCGTCGAGATCGGGCCGGCCGCAGAGAAAGTTTTCGGTCCTGGCCGTCAACAGGAATTTGTATTTGCGAGCTGCTTCGGCCGCAGCGGCAACTCGCTCCACCGCGTGCGCGAATTCGTAAATGGGATTCTCCGCCGCGCCGCTCGAATCCTCGATCGACCCGCCGGCCAGTCCATGGTCTGCGGCCAATCGGATCGTCTCGACGCAAGCCTCTGGCGCATCGTCGAATCCGTTCTGCAGGTCGGCCGAGACGGGCAGGTCGGTTGCGCCGGCGATGGAGCCGGCATTAGCGAGTACGCCATCTCGCGCGAGCGCCTGGGGTGAGTCGGGTAGGCCGGCGTTAAAAGCATAGCCGGCGCTGGTGGTGGCAAGAGCTTCAAAGCCTAGCGCGGTGAGGATCTTCGCTGAGCCCGCGTTCCACGGATTGGGAATGAGGAAGCAGCCGGGCCGCTCATGCAGCGCCCGAAAGACCTGATATTTTTCTTCGCGTGTCATTGGGATTCGATCTCGGCGCGAGATTCAATGCGCCCGCCTTATGTCGATTGTGCCACGGGGAAGCGCGGCAGATGGCTTCTGCGAGAATAGAAGAGAATGATATCGCTGCAAAATGCGGGCAAGCGCTTCGGGCCACGCGTGCTTTTCCTCGAGGCGAACTGGCTCATTCGCGCGCAGGAGAAGACCGCGCTGGTGGGCGCTAACGGCGCGGGCAAATCCACGCTGATGAAGGCGCTCGCCGGGCTCGATACGCTCGATTACGGAGCGATCGAACAGACCAAGGGAATCAGCATCGGCTACCTGCCGCAGGAGGGATTACGTCTCACCGGACGCACGGTCTTTCGGGAGTGCCTGACCGTCTTCGAGGAGCTTCACGAAATACAGCGCGAGATCGAGCGCCTGGCCGGACAATTGTCCGAGCTCGATCACGCGGGAGCGGAATACGCGGCCGCGGCGGAGCGGTACTCTCTGCTACAAGAGCGATTTCACGCCCTTGGCGGCTACGCGCTCGACGCGCAGGTAGGCAGCGTGCTGGGCGGCCTCGGATTCGGCAAGGAAGATTGGCACCGGCAGACCGACGAGTTTTCCGGCGGCTGGCAGATGCGGATCGCGTTGGCCAAGTTGCTGCTGGCAAAACCCAACCTGCTGCTGCTCGATGAGCCCACCAATCATCTCGACCTGGAGACGCGGAACTGGCTCGAAGATTATCTCCAGAGTTATCCCTTCGGTTACATCCTCATCTCACACGACCGCTATTTTCTCGATGTAACCGTCGACCGCACCGTTGAGATATGGAACAAACGGCTTACGATCTACCAGGGGAATTACACCAATTATCTGAAGCAGAAAGAAGAGCGGCGCGCGTTGTTAGAAGCGGCTTATCGCAACCAGCGCGAGCAGATCGAGCATCTTGAAGCGTTCATCAATCGATTTCGCTATCAGGCGACGAAAGCCAAACAGGTGCAGAGCCGGATCAAGGAGCTGGAAAAGATCGAGCGCATCGAGATTCCGCCCGAGGAGCCGGTCATTCATTTCAAATTTCCTCAACCTGCGCCTTCAGGCCGGATGGTGGTGGAGATCGAGGATCTCGGCAAAAGCTATGGCACAAAGCAGGTCTTCAGCCATGGGCGCTTCACCATCGCGCGAGGCGACAGAATCGCATTGGTCGGCGTGAACGGCGCGGGCAAGTCCACGCTGATCCGCTTGCTGACGGGAATGGAACCGCCGACGGACGGAACAGTTCGCCTGGGGCACAACGTGGTAGCCGAATATTTCGCGCAGGATCAGTACAAGGAGCTTGATCCGGAAATGCGCATGCTTGACGACCTCAGCCGCGCCGCCATCAAAGTGCCCGAGGTCGAGCTGCGGTCGCTGCTGGGTTGCTTTCTCTTCAGCGGCGACGATGTCTTCAAGCCGTTGGGGGTGCTTTCCGGCGGCGAGCGCAACCGCTATGCGTTGGCGCGGATTCTGGTGTCGCCTTCGAATTTCCTGCTGCTCGACGAGCCGACGAATCATCTCGATATGCGCGCCAAGGATGTGCTGCTTGAGGCGCTGGCGGCCTTCTCCGGCACGGTCATCTTCGTTTCGCACGACCGTTACTTCATCGACAAGCTTGCCACGCGCGTGCTCGAAGTCGAAAACGGCGCGATCACAGCGTACGAGGGCAATTACGAAGACTATTTGCGGCGCAAGGCGGCGCTCACCGCTCCGCCGGTCGCGGTCCAGCCGGCCGCGAAGGCCGAAAAGGCCGTGGCTGGGACGACGATCGTGATCGAAGGCGGCCCGGACGAATGGCAGCCGGACGGCAGCTCGAAAAAAGCCGCTGGCAAGGCGTCGCGAAGGCTCAATCCGATCAAGCAAAAACAGATGGAAGAGCGATGCGCGTTTCTGGAGGAAGAGATTCCGCGCGTCGAGTCGGCGATCGCACATACAGAACAGCAGTTGGGCGTGTTTGTCTCGGCCGCGGAGACGCAACGGCTGATGATGCTGGCCGAGGAACTGCGCGCGCAGCTGGCTGCGCTGACTGCCGAGTGGGAGGAACTTGCGACGCAGCTTGAAGGGCATGAGGCGCTGCTCTGATGCGCGCATTGGCGCGCTTACCGAGCTTCCATCGGAACGGGAAGATGCAACAACCTTCGCACCACGTTTAAGTCGGGGCAGCACGATCCAGCAGGCTGAGGCGCCTCGAAGCCACGCTCCCAGTCGAGGAGCAGGCCTTCGACGATCTCCCGGCCGTCTGGGTCAGCGACAGCTTCAAGCGGTGTAGACCCGCCAAGCGCCGGTATCCTCGCATGAATCCACGCTTCGGCCTCTTCCTGCATGATGGCCTGGAACTCGCGCTGTGCTTCACCGTCGAGTACCGATGTTTTTTGAGAATCGCTGGTCTCGCCTGCCGCTCTTCTCTTCTTCGATTCCTGAATCGCTTCTTCGGGCGTCTGCTTGCGCGTGCTTGTGAGTGTTGCCATCATTCCCAGCCGTTTTTCGATCTCCCCAGTAATCTTCTTTGCGCGGTTCGCCGAATTCACCTCGACTTCCATCGAATGCCCAGAGATGCGTAACCTCCCCATGATCGTGTTATCCCAGTGCGGGTGCATCTTGTTGCCTTTCTTTCTCCATTCGATGTTTGCGCTATGCAGCGCGCCGTCGGCGTCAATCTCCGCGTCTTCGTTCAAGTCCTGCTTGGTCTGGCCCCAGGCAAGCGGCGCCAGCGCATCGAAGGCCACCTGCGCCGAACGGATCGAAAACGTGAGCTTATGAAAGACAAGCGGGTCTCCGTCCGTATTACAAAGTCTCGGCGGCCGATGCATGGCATCGCGAATGTCCAGGTAAACGCACCGGATCTGCTCCCGGTAATGGATCAGATCCTCGGCGGTGAGATCGCGCTTCAGCTTTGCGATTTTGCGACGCAACGTCATTCGCAAGCTCACGATATTCGCCTTCTTTCCAGGCGAGATCCGGTGTGGCGCCATCCGGCCCATGGTATTCACCTCGGGCAGGCGGTGGATCTGTCCATAGAGAATGTCGCCGTTTCTTACATGAGTGGACCCGGAATGCTCCTCCACCTCGCATTCGCCGCCAATCAGCAAGTCGCGCAAGACCATGACGTACCCGGGATTCGATTTCACGACCTCATAAAAGCTGACCGGCTCAAAAACACTCTCGCGCAGGATCAATTGCTCCAGCTCGGCCAACTGGCTGCCTCGCCTTGCGAAGAAGCGCTGCGCCACAATTCCCGGCTTGAGGGGCCTATCCCGCCTCATGCGCTGCCTGTCAGGATGCCAGTCGAAGAGGAAATAGGGAATGAAGATCTGGTGCTCCCCCTCGAACCTGTCGATCGCCGGCGCAACGAGCGTCTGATTGAAATCGATCCATGCTCTTTCCTTTGCCTCAGAGAACTCCCGGCGCGCGAACTTCATCATTTCGTCAGTAAGCCGGTCGGAGGCGTCGCGCTGCTGCTTCCATGGGCTCAGATCCGGAGCTGTATCCGCTGCAAGGCAGCAGCGCTTGTATTTCTTGCCGCTGCCGCACGGGCATTCGGCGTTTCTGCCGACCTTGGCGCTTGAATGAGACTGCATGGCGGCATTATCGCGCGTAGATTGCGAGAGTCAAACCCGCGCCTGTGGAAGAGCGGGTCGAAATTCGAAACGCGTGAGGAAGCTCTGTTTAAGCCAAGCTCGCCTCGGCAAGGAACGGGGCACGAATTCAATGGCTGTGGAGCAACACGAAGCGGGGAGGCTTTGCAACAGGCCCCGACCGACGTATCCGACCCATGATTGACGAAATGGTGGGATCACGGCGCTTGCAGCAACGGGGTCGTCTCTTGTTAGGGCAAGGCTTCAGCCGTGCGGAAAGGCGACTTTGGCGGTTCCAAGACAGATGTACTCCGGAGTCGGACCAGTTGAGTCGACGCGACCGCGAGGAGCGGCGATGCCGGCAAAAGCTGAGACAGATCTATCAATCTTGGAACCGCCGATGGGGCGTAGCCGTCTACTGCGTGAACCGTGAAATCGAGGGACCTGCCTTCGTACGCAAATAGCACGTCTTTGAAATCGCCTTTCCGCGGTTTTACAGCGGAGGCTCTTTGCCGCTCGTCAGCGCGCGAATGATCTCCACTTCGCGCTCGCGATAAGGCGTGCCATCGGGATGAAACACATCGTGGAACCAGATGGGAGGCTGCTCCAGCACGTAGGGCCGCTCCCACGAGTCCCAGGGCAGATAGGTCTGGCTCTTGCCCGCGACCAGTCCCCAGTTGATGGCGCCTACGCGATATTTGTGCGCGATGGGCAGCACCGTGTCGAAGGTGCTGCCTTCGCCGCGCGCCATGTACTCGGTGGCGATGAGCGGCCGGTTGAACTGCTCGAGCATCTTCACGTGCGCTTCGAACTCCTCGGGCCAGCCGTAGTCGTGAAAGGTGATCACGTCCGACTGCTCGGCCTGAATGCGCGCCAGCGGCGGCATCTTGTCGATTGAGCTCCAGTCGCCGTGCCACAGGCCGCTGGTGAGCGGCTGCGCGGGATGCTGGGAACGCGCCCAGGCATACACTTGCGGCAGCAGCGCCAGCACGATCTCGTTCTTGTTTTTCGGATCGCCCTTGGCGTAGGAGCTGTCGTTGCCGTTGTCGGGCTCATTCCACAAATCCCATGCGAGGATGCGCGGATCGTTGGCAAAGGCGCCAATCACGCCTTTGGTGTATTTTTCCAGCCGCGGGTACTGCGCGGGATCTGACAGGATCGCCGCACCGGGCGCCTGCACCCATCCCGAGTTGTGCACGCCGGGAATGGGCGGATGCTGCGGCCCCAGCTTCGGATGCGGGTCCCAGCAGGAGTCGAAGAGCACGAAGACGGGCCGGATGTGATGCTTCGCGGCGATGGTCAGAAACTCGTCAACGCGCTGGTCGAAGCCTTTCGGGTCCTGCTCCCAGACCAGGTTGTGCAGAAAGACACGCATGGTATTCATGCCGATGGCTTCGGCCCAGCCGAGTTCGCGGTCGATGGTGGCGGAATCGAAGGTCTCGGCTTGCCACATCTCCAGTTCGTTGATCGCGGTCGAGGGCAGAAAGTCGGCGCCCACCGGCCACGGTTGCTGCGCGTACCATGCGTTGGCCTGGGCTTCGCTCCAGCGCTCCTGCGCGGCGAGAGTGGAGACGAGCGCGAAGACCAACGCGAAGGCGAGCGGCCGGCGGCAAATCCTTGCAAAAGATCGGACCATCGATTCTCCTTTTTCGAAGAAAGAGAATTCTACTTGCCGGACGCGAGACTCGTCGCCTTCGCGCGTTCGGCTTCGGCATCCGCCGTGCGGCCCTGACGCTCGTAGGCCACGGCAAGCTGGCTGTGCGCTTCGGCAAAGGTGGGATCGGCGGCAACCGACTCCTGATAGCGCGCGACGGCATCGGCCACCTGGCCCTTGAGCAGGAGCTGGTTGCCGGCGTTCAGCGCGAACTCGGCACGCTGGCGATTGACGGCGGCGCGGCTGAGCTCGG
>JASHTH010000699.1 GCA_030040655.1 Acidobacteriaceae bacterium
GGCGAACGGCTTCCTCATCGGCGTGGATGGAGGCAGAGACCGGTACGAGATCGGTTTCGATCTCGAAACCTCCGGCCTCAACCTGCTCGCCGATGTCGGTTATCGCCGCGCGGACCGATTGAAATACGTCGAAAGTCTCGAAGCGATACTGCTTGCGTCCTGAGTCCATGCGGCCGAAGTCGAGCAGGTCCTCGACAAGCCGGTGCAGGCGATTGGTCTCGCGGTCGAGAAAAACATAGCTCTGGCGGCGGCGCGCCTCGTCGCAGATTCGATCCTGCACGAGGAGGTCCGTGATGCTCCTCAATGCCGTCAGAGGGGTGCGGAATTCGTGACTTACAGCAGCAACGAAATCCGACTGAAGCTGTGCCCGTTTGGCATCGAGTTCAATCAACCGCTGGCGACGGACAGATAGTAGCAGGCGGCGAAGCAAGAGCAGGGCGACAACCAGCGCAAATACGAGATTCGCGATCTCTGGCATTGTGATCGCTGCACCAAAGACGAACCAGGTGGGCGAAAGGTGCAGAAACCAAGGCTCGGTTTGAATTGCAGGGATGGCGAGTAAGGCGACGGCGGGTAATACCAGCCAGCCATCCAGCCCATAACGGCGAATCCCCTGAATCACAACAGATGACAGCAAGCAGAAGAAGACCAGGCTCGCGGCCATTGAAAGGTAGTGGAAAGCGACAGCAACAGGCTCCCATTTGAGAGAAGGGGACAGTCCGAAGGATATCGCTGACGAAACCATGTATCCAACTGCCGATCCCGCCGCGGCGACCGGCATCCATGCTGGCCTGTGCCGATGGAACCACTCCCACCAGACCATGAACCATCCGGCAAATGCGAGTGGACCGAGCAGGCAACGCACGAGAAGCCGATCCTCTAAAATGCTCAGGTGGCTCTTCGACAAAAGGTCGAAGGCTCCCAGCGCGTTATAGGCAGCCATGAGAATCAAGGCGATTCCCATCCAGGGATATACATGGTCGGAACGATCGAAGAGAATGAAGCTGAAGGTCAGGACCGCCAGCAAGGCAAATGAAAACGCGTCAATGATCAATGGCGAGTAAGAACGAATCAGCTCCAGCCATTTGAGTTGAAAGCCGATCGCCACCGCGTTCGCTTCGCCGACGACAGGCGCCGAGCGAAGTCCGCCTGACTCTTCCGTGGTCTCGAGCGTGTTCGGCTCCATCCATAGCCGAAAGGCGATGACATGCGTAGTCGAAGCTGGAGGGTTGTTTCCGGCAGTGAATGGAAACATCATTGGCTGGTTGTAATATGTCACCGGCCTGCGTCGATTAAGATCTCCAAAGCTTCCCAGAACCTTGCCGTCCAGATAAACCTCGTACGCGTCGTCGACATAGACGGGGCCCAAAAGCGCCAGTCTCTCCCAAGGGCGGATTTCCAGATTCAGATGGATGCGGTACCAGGCAAAGCCCGCGTAACCTTGATGGCCATGTATCGTCCAGCCCGGAACGACTTCCGTTTGGGTGCGGCTGGCGGCGCGCATCTGCTTGAGGATGTTGGCTGCCGGAATCTCGTCGGTCCCGCTCTGCCGCCCCCGGGTTGGTGACAGAATCACCGTCTCCCAGGCCGAATCGTCGAAGCCGGTTTGTGCCCAAAGTGGCAGGTGCGTAACCGGATCGACAGGAGAATCGTTAACATGGAACGCCCAGGGCCCATACAACGGAACGACGGATTGGCCGAGGCGGAATAGGCTCACGCTGCCGACGCCGGGGGTGAGTGAATTAAGGTCCTGATTCAACCCGTCGACTACCGTCTGCTGCCCCTTTTTGGACGCAGTCTGGTGTTGAGGCTCTCGCGCCGCTGCAGTTATGGAGAGAATGCCGATAAGAGCCGCGCAGAGTGGAAAACCGACACACCTGGGAAGATCCACGAAAGCATCCACTTTCAGCTCCGCATTGAACGCACTCCCGGAGACGTAGGCAGATCGTTTCTCTCGATGCGAACCGTGGGTTATCCAAGTCAATCAGGCGCACATCCGCCTTGTTGCTCCGCTTGTTTCGGCGGCCGGATACACCCGGCGAAACCGAGTCCCAAATCCTGCTGGTGCTCAATAACCCTTGAACACGCAAAGGCTGAGCAGCATCAAGGCGACTCCTACGTACTTCATGTGCCCTCCGCAGTGTTGTCGCCGCCATCTGAGGAGAATTCGAGTGGTCAGGTGGAGATCGAATCATACTACGCGCTCTGCCTGAATTCCCATCAAAATTGCGGCGGAACGGAGAGTTTTTCCGAACCGAGGCACCGGCCTCTGGCGCCTTTCTGAGCCGGGCCGGCCGTGCAGGATTCCCAGCGGCCGGTCACGGTTTCAGGTTCTGATCTGAAGATGCGGGATCTCTGTCTTAACAGTACCGAGACCTGGTCAGCATTTGACAACGAATCTGTCAGGATTTGCTGACAAACGCCTTCCGAGCGCGGCGCGGCCGCCTTGTCAGGATTTCATGACAGAATTCATGACGAAGCCTGACAGTGCTCTCATTCGCCGCAAACTCGACGGACTCATCGCGCGAGTAATTGGTAGCTTGAAGCAGCTGCTCTGTGGTTTCCGAGTGCGGGCGCCAATTCCCGGCGCACAAAGACTCCAGGAGCGTCGGGCCATACGAATATCGCCGCCCCTCACGCTATGAAACACGCCGACCAAAGCAAACTGACTGAGGCGGCAAATGACACGGACATTTCGACTCTTTCTCCTCGTATACGCGATCTTGTTTGCGGCCTTGGCCGTGGCGGCGGGAATCGTGCATAGTCCCAGCACTGCCATCGATTTTTCTGTCCGGTGTGGGATTGATGGGAGGACAAGCCTCTGCGTATCTTGCCCGAGCCATCCCGTGTCTCGCTGCCGGAAAGGACTAACACGAGCCGTCAAAGATGTGGTCGATCGTGATTTTCGCGTCCGGTCTTTCATTAGTCGTGGGAATGACGATATCGCCCGGCGGCGACGACCCTGCCATTCGTTGGACCTCCCTTGTCAGTGCCATAACCTTTCTGCTCTTGTCTGGCTGGCTCTATTTGCGATTACGAGACGGGCGTATTTGTGACCGGCCGAGTGTTCGATGGTCCGCCCTGGCGGCGCTCCTTGCCGATGGCGGGCGAGACCAGCTCCTTGAGGCGAGTCGCGAATTTTCGCAGGCTTCAGAACATCTCCAGTTCGCCGTTCAAGTTAATCGTTGATCCGGTCATGTAACTCGCATCTCGGGCCAGGAAAACTACCGCTTTGGCGATCTCTTCCGGATCCGCCAGCCGGGGAAGCGGCATTTTCGCGCAGATCTTTTCTAGTATCTCCTGCGGCATCGCCCCTGCCATTTCCGTAGCGGTATATCCTGGAACAATCGAATTGGCGGTAATGTTGTAGCGCGCATACTCAAGCGCAATACACTTCGCAAAAGTGATAATTCCGTCCCTGCTGGCGGCGTAAATGGCCTGAGCGTATG
>JASHTH010000700.1 GCA_030040655.1 Acidobacteriaceae bacterium
TTTCTCTTCTGCGGACTCGTTGGGGGCGGCTTCGCGCGGCTTGAACGGCTCCGGCGGATCGAACTCGCTCTTCAAGTAGCCGATGCGCAGCGCGCGCCAGTCGAAATCGGGGTCCCAACGAAAGTCGGCATTCGCAGACGACATGTCTTTGCCGTCCGGCCCGTGAATGGCTTCGAGCACAAGCGCGCAGTCTTCCACCGAGCGGCAGATGGGACCCAGCTTGTCCATCGTCCAACTGAGGGCCATGGCGCCGGTGCGCGGTACGAAGCCGAAGGTCGGCCGCAGGCCCGTCGCGCCGCAGCGCGTGCATGGCGACGAGATCGAGCCCAGCGTCTCCGAGCCAATGGCGAAACCGACGCAGCCGGCCGCTACACCGCTCGCCGATCCAGCTGAAGAGCCGCTCGAGCCCTGCGCCGGGTTCCACGGATTGCGCGTGCGCCCGCCGAACCACACATCGCCCATGGCCAGCGCGCCCAGCGTGAACTTGACGACGAGCACGGCGCCCGCCGCGTCGATCCGCTGAACGACAGTCGCGTCTTCATCGAAGGACTGATGCTCGAATCCGCCCGCACCCCATGTTGTCGGATAGCCCTTAGCCGCGATCAGATCTTTTGCACCCCAGGGAATGCCGTGCAGCGGACCGCGATATTTGCCCGCGGCGATCTCCTCATCGGCTTGCCTGGCCTTTGCTAAAGCGCGCTCTTCGGTGAGCGTGATGACGAAGTGCAGCTTCGGATCGTAGCGCTTCAGGCGAGCGATGTACATCTGCGTGAGCGCGAGCGAGGTGACGTTGCGGTTGCGCAGCAAAGCGCCTAGCTCGCCGATGGTTGCAAATGCGAGGTCTTCGATGTTGGCCGGTGCAGAGACTTCAACGCTGCGAGACGGCGGGTTCGGCAACTGCGTTGAGTTGAGTGTTGCGCCGGCCGGCAGCGGATGAAACACATACGCCGGCTGCACCGAGTTCGGCAGGTGCATCGAGCGAATGGGCTCGTACGACCCGCGCTGGTCGTTCAGACCGTCGAGCATCATCTTCTTCTGCTCGTCGGTGAACGGACCCACGCCGGCCAGTTCGGCGGCCTGGTCGATCATCTCCGGCGTAATCTTGGGCAGCTCGGCCGGCTTGGCGCCGGAACTGCCTTGCTGCGCCTGCGCGGCGAGCGTGTAGAGAATGCCGGGCATCAGCGAGGACGCGATGCCCGCGCGGCCGCAGGCGGCAAGAAAGCCGCGCCGGTCGAAAGCTCGAAGTTCAGGCGTCATGGGCAAGGGGCCCTCGATGAGATGGGATTTCCCTTGCGCCACTATAACGGATGCGAGCGCGGCGTTCCGCGCCCTGAAGTCACGCCGCGCCTTGCGAGCAGTCTTCCTGCAGTTCCGACGACGTTAGAACCGGAAGACCGGCCCGGTCGAAACGCGTCCGTTGGAGTTCCGGATCTCGCTGACGTTATGATTCGTGGCCTGATAGTGCGTGTTGTAATAGTCAGCCGCAAAGCGCCAGGCGAGGTTGCGCGAGATGCCCAGATCGATGCCTCCGCCCACTGCTACTGCCAGCGTGTTGTCACTATTGAGATTGGGCAGCGCGTTCGAAGCCAGGTGCGAGCTGCCCACCAGTCCATGCAGAAAGATGCTCGATCGGCTGATCTGGAACTGCACCTGCGGACCGAGCAGGAAGAAGTATTGGTGCGGGTTGAAATCGAAGTTGTCCGAAGCATAATGGCCTGACACATCGCCGACCACTCCGAGCCACGAGTTGAAGACCGGCACCGGGATCTTGAGCGAGCCGTCCCAACCCGTCATGCCGCCGTTCACCGGGTGCTGGAAAGTCGGATCATACTGGTGAAAGACATACGAGAAGCCGCCATAGGCCTCCCAGTTCGGCACCCCTTGCGAAGGTGCGGTTTGGGCCGATGCAAAGGCGCTTGTCGCGGCCAGGAAGAATCCTGCGGTCAGGAGGGGGAGCAGACGCTTCATCTAAACACCTCATCAAGATATCGATCTAAGCTATCGAGCGAAGTTCTCCACTCGGGATCGCTTCCCAGGAGCATGGAAACTCAATTTAGTTTTGTACGCCTCCAGCGCGCGCAGGAGTTGCACAGCCGCCCAGAGCGGGCCAACGAGGCGTCATGCAGGGTAACTGGTTTACGGCGAGTAAAACCCGCTGAATCAGCTCGCTCCAGTCGCCGGGCTCGCGCTGGCGGAAGAGCCGCGCCGTAGGGTACCAGGGAGTGGTTTCGATGCGCTGCATCCAGCGCCAGTCGGCCAGATGCGGCAGCAGGATCCAGACCGGCTTGGCCATAGCGCCGGCCAGATGCGCGATGCAGGTGTCCGTGGTGATGACGAGGTCGAGGGTTGTGAGGAGCGCGGCTGTCTCGGCAAGGTCGGCATCCCGGCTGGAGCCGTCCAGAACCGAGATGCCGTCCGGCAATTGCTCCAACTGACGCGACGGCTCGCCCTTCTGCAGCGAGATCCAGGAAACGCTTTCGGTCCTGAGGAGCGGCTCCAGCGTTGTCAGTTCCATGGATCGCTGCCGGTCGGCCTTGTAACGGGGATTGCCGGCCCAGGCGATCCCAATGCGCGGGCCGAGTGCGCCTCCGGAAAACTGCGCCCGCTTTTCATCGGCAAGCGCGGGATCGGTGCCGAGATAGGCTCCGTGCCACGGAACCGTTTCGATGGTCGTGTGAAAGACGGCAGGCAGGCTCATCAGCGGACACTCGAGGTCGAACTCCGGCGGAATTCGGCCGAGCAAGGCAACCTGGGCCGCGCCGGCCTTCACGACATGGAGAGACCGCATCAGCCGCTCGACTTCGGGCTGGACCTGAAGAATCACGCTTCCGCCGCGCGCCACGGCCATCTCCGCGAAGCGGCAGAACTGGATGGTATCACCTAGCCCCTGCTCGGCGTGGAGCAGCAGGCGGCGGCCGGCGAGCGGCTCGCCGAGCCAGCGCGGCTCAAGAAATAGGCGCGGGCTGCGATGCACTTCGCGGAATCGCCAGCGCGCTTCGTACTCCGGCCAGCCCCTCTCCCAGTCGCCGAGGCGCAGGCGCGTGAGCGCCAGGTTGTAAAGCGTCCCGGGCGAGCGGGGTTCGCGCTGGGCGGCAAGCTCGTGCGTCCGCAGCGCCTCGTCGTCCCGGCCCAGTTCCAGGAGCGAATTACCGCGGTTCGATGTCGCGGCTGGGCTGCCCAGCGCCTCAGCTTGCTGGAACGCGTGCGTAGCTTCTTCAAAGCGACCTTCGTTGTGCAGCAAGATGCCGCGCATGTTCGCAGCCTCGGCGTGGCGCGGGTTCTGCGCGAGCGCTCGATCGAGCCACTCGCGAGCGCCGGCTGCATCGCCCTGCGCTGCGCAGAACTGGCACCAAGCGACGAGCGTCTCAACGTGGTGCGGATTCAGATCGAGGGCCCGGCGCAGATGCGCTTGGGCCTTATCCTCGCGGCTGCATTGGCGCTCAAGCAGCGCCAGGTTCAACCAGGCGGGAATCAGGTTGGGCCGTAACCGGACGGCGCGCAACAGCGCCGCCTCCGCGTGCAGATGGCGGCCTTCTTCGCGCAGCAGATTGCCCAGGTTCATCCAAGCCGCGGCAAAATCGGGCCGAGCGGCGATGGCGCGCCGATAGCGCAGTTCGGCCTCGCGCGGTCTTCCCAGGCGCGCCAGCACAAATCCGGCGGCAAACTCGGCCTCGGCGCATCGCGGCTTGAGCACAAGAGCCTGCCCGTAGCACGCGAGGGCGTCATCATTCCGTCCCCGGCAGGCCAGCGAATGGCCCAGGCCGAGATGCGCGGCCACTAGCGTTGGCTGCCGGCGAAGCGCCAGCTCAAATTCGCGCGCCGCTTCCTCGGCACGGCCGGCGGCGAGCTTCAACTCGCCGAGGCCTGCCCGGGCCAGTGCGTTCGTGCCGTCAAGACGAATCGCGCCGCGATAGGCTTGCTCCGCCTCATCGTTGCGTTCCGCGCATTTCAGCGCCTGGGCCAGGGTGACCCAGGCGAGACATTCCCGCGGCACGGCTTCCGCAGCCGCGGTCGCCATGCTCACAGCGGCATGGGCCTGGCCGCTGGCGATGGCCACCAGGCTCATGCCCATCAGCGCCTGCGGGTCACGAGGATTCGTGGCCAACACGCGTTGATAGCTGCGCGCCAGCGTGGTCAGCCGGCCGGCCACACTCGCCTGCGCCCGCGGAGCCGCGGCAATACCGGTTCTCGAAATGTCACAGCGCGATGCGCATTCGCTAAGTGGCTTTTCCCTCAAGAAAAAGCCACCTTGAAGCGAACCCGAGACGCCTCATCGTCATTCGAGAACCGGTCTGTCACTCCCCCCTCCCGCTGTATGGGCTGTCATTGGGCACGTTAACGCCTCCGGGTCAGGCGATCCACCTCCCAATGCGGCGCTCAGACCATCTTCGGCAGGAGAATTCCCGAATCGGCTTGAGTTTCGACACGGAACTGAAGCGGCGAACGGATTTACACTGTCGTGTGCAATGAAGGAGATCGTATGACTGTCGAGACTGCTCTTGCATCGCGGGTTCCGCTCGCCGAGCGCGAGCAGGTTCCTGCCGAAATCGGCATTCTCTATGACCGGCTCGAAGCCGAGCGCGGCCGCGTACCCAACATGTTTAAAGCCCTGGCCAATGTGCCCGGCCTCGCGCTGGGCATTGCCGCATTCCTGAAGCCGCTGATGGGCGAGGGCGCGCTGCCCGCCTGGTACAAGGAACTGATCGCCACGCGCATGGCCTCGCTCGCCGATTGCGAGTACTGCCGCAGCTCGCATCGCTTCCTGGCCGGCCAGCGCGGCGCCACGCCCGAGCAGGTGGCCAGCTACGACAGCTTCGAGACCGGCCCGTTCACGGAAAAGGAAAAGGCCGGATTCCGCTACGCAAGCCTCCTGCACGATTCGGGCCACGCCATCGATGACGCAGCGTTCGCTGCGTTGAGCGTACACTTCAGCCCGCGGGAGATCCTGGAGCTCACGGCTGTGGCGGCGGCCTTCGCTTTCTTTGCGCGCTTCAACTCGGCGCTGCAGATTCCGGTCACGCCCATCCCTGAGAATGCGTGATCGGAGGCGAGGGAATTTGTGACCAGCGCAGTTCACCGGCAAGCGCTGGCCCGTGTACGATTTCTGCGGACGGCTCGCGCCATGCGGAAATGGTAGCGCGGACCCAACGAAACTCTCCTTTGCCCGGTCGAAAGATGCGGAAGGGACCCCTGCACGAACCTCAATGGTCGGAATGCCATCAAAGGAATCCCATGAAGAATACGAATCCCGGAATTACGAGTCTTGGAATGGTTGTCCTTCTGTTTCTCTCCGCCGTCTGCTGGCTTTCGGTCAAGGCGCAGGCTCAACAGGAGAGCGCGCCGGAAGACCTGCGCGGGCTGAACACGACCTTCATCGACAAAAGCGCCGACGCGTGCGCCGATTTCTTTCAATATGCTTGCGGGAATTTTGCAAAGCTGCATCCCATCCCGCCGGACCGGGCCAGCTACGGCACGTTTGTCATGCTGGTCGATGCGAACGAAGCCATCCTGCGCGGCATTCTGGAAAAGGCCGCGACGGGAGGCGCAAATCGCAGCCCCAACGAGCAGAAGATCGGCGACTACTACTCTTCGTGCATGGATGCGGCGGCCATCAATCAGGCCGGCCTGAAGCCGCTCGAGCCGGAACTCGACCGCATTGCCGCGATCAAGAGCAAGGACGAGTTGACGCCGCTGCTGGCGCACGATCAACTGATCAACGACAGCGCGTTCTTCGGCCTGGGCGAGCAGCAGGACTTTGCCGACGCGCGCAAGCAGATCGCGGGGCTCTACCAGGGCGGACTCGGCTTGCCCGAGCGCGACTACTATCTGCGCACCGGCGCTGACGATGTGAAGCTGCGCCAGCAGTACGTGCAGCACGTAGCCAAAATGCTCGAGCTGGTTGGTGAGGCGGAGAGCCAGGCAAGCGCCGGCGCGCAGAAGATTCTCGAGTTCGAAACCGCGCTGGCCAAGGTCTCGCTCGACGTCACCTCGCAGCGCGATCCCAAGAATATTTATCACATGACTTCCGTCGCCGGTCTCGAAAAGCTCGCTCCGGAGATCGATTGGGAAGGTGTTTTCAAGGACACGGAGACGCCTCCGATCACGGAATTGAACGTCGCCGAGCCGGATTTCTTCAAAGGCATGAATGCGCTGATCGACTCCACCGATTTCGAAACGATCAAGATTTACCTCACCTGGCAGCTCATCAACTCCATCCCCTCGACCGCGCTGCCGCAGGCGCTCGATGACGAGGACTTCAATTTTTCCGGCAAAATCCTCAGCGGCCGGCAGCAGCAGCTGCCGCGCTGGAAACGCTGCGTGCAGGACACCGACGGCGCGCTGGGCGAAGCTCTAGGTCAGCAGTTCGTGGCTGAGCAGTTTCCGCCTTCGAGCAAGGCCGCCACGCAGCAGATGGTGCGCGACATCGAAGCGGCCATGAACGCCGACATCGACACGCTCGACTGGATGAGCCCCGCGACCAAGGTCAAGGCCAA
>JASHTH010000701.1 GCA_030040655.1 Acidobacteriaceae bacterium
GCGGCACCGGCGAAGGGGATTGTCTCGCCGCCGTCTTGATCGAGTCGGTGGATGACGAGTACTTCGGCTTCGCGCCTTCGGGACAGAACTCTGCAATCGCAATTGAGAGAAACTACATTTCCGGATCGGGGCGCTCGGGAATTTGGATCGGCGAGGCGGACGGGGTGAAGCTCGAAGACAATCTTATCCTCCGCTCCAATCGCAATCCCACTCTCGGCGGAACATTCGGCATTCCACCCCCGTTTGACACACTTGTGGCCGAGGATGCGCTCCTGCCAGTGGCCATCAACTACAGCTCGTCGATAAGCGAAACCGGCAATGAGATCGAAGCGTCGTCTCCGATTGATGCGCCGGTCCAAGTCCCGGGAACGATCACCATGGCAGCGCCGGCGGCGAATGGGAGCTTTGCCGTTACCACGGCGGTAAGGGGATTCGAATGGAGAGCGGCAAGCGATGCAGCGTGGCTCACGACCGCGGCGGCCGGCTCGGGCGATGGCAGGGCGGAGTTCTCGGTCGGCGCAAATCCATCGAAGCACATGCGCGCGGCGCACATCTCCATTGCGGGACAATTGGTCACAGTAACTCAGGAGGGCGGGAGTTAGTACGAAGGCCTACTTGCGCACCACCTCGCCATTCTTCATCACAAAGCTCACATGCTCCACATCGGAGATGTCGTCGAGCGGGTTGCCGGGGACGGCGACGATGTCTGCGTAGAATCCCGGCTTCAGCTCGCCGATCTGCCCCTGCCAGCCTAAAAGTTTCGCGCCGTTGATCATGTCGGCCTGCAGCACTGCCAGCGGATTCATGCCGTACTTGACCATCAGTTCCAACTCACGGCCCTGGGTGCCGTGCGGAAACGGTCCGACGTCGGAGCCGACGGCGTATTGCACGCCCGCGGCGATCTGTTTCTTGAACTCCTTTATCTTGTATTCGAGCATGGCGGCTTCGCCGGCCGCCTGGTCTTGCGACTCACGATGATTCGCGAAATACTCGAAGATCGTAAACGTCGGCACGGCGAAGATCCCTTTCTCTTTCATCAGCCGGATGGTTTCGTCGCTGAGCTGCGTGGCATGGTCGATTGAGGCGACGCCTGCCTCGGCGGCGTAGAGCGTGCCCGGTTCGCCCATGGCGTGCACGCCGACAAACGTTCCCAGGCGGTGCGCTTCTTCCACGGCGGCGGTCAGCTGCGCGGCCGTAAATTGATAGGGCGTGCGCAGCACGCCATCGATCATGCGGTCGGGCCCGGTTTCGTAGATCTTGGCGAAATCCGAACCCTCCTTGTGTTGCTCGCGCATGACTTCGACGATCTGCTCGGCCGAATTCGCGTAGTCGGCGTTGGAAAGCACGTGCTGCGCAGGGTTGAAATGGTTTGCGTCTTCGTGGCCGCCGAGAATGTCGATGGCATTGCCGCTGATGCGCAGGCGCGGCCCGGGGATAATGCCCTGGTTGATGGCGTTGCGCACGGCGGTGTCGGCCGAACCGGCGCCTTCGGTGCCCATGTCGCGCTCGGCCGTAAAGCCGGCCATCAGGTCGGCCTTCGCCGCCTGCTCGGCGAGGATCGTGCGCCACGGCACCGACTCTTCGACGGTCTGCAGGTCTTCGGCGCCGGGATGCAGAAAGAGATGGACGTGCGCGTCGATCAGGCCGGGAAGCAGCGTTGTGTCACCGAGATCAATGATCTTCGCGCCCTGCGGATGGTCGACCGAGGTGCCTACCGCGCGAATGCGCTCGCCGTCGACGAGGATTTCGCCGGGCGCAAGCATGTTGCCGGTGTCGACCTGAAGCAGCCGCGCGGCGTGCAGGACGATCGGCGCGGCTTGCGAGGCAGGCGCCGGCTGCGCGTTCGCAGCACCAAGACAAAGCCAAGTGCCGATGAGCGAGACGCATAAAAAGAAACGAAAGAACTCGCGAGCTTTGGGCATGAATATGACTATGCCGCATCGGATGCGGCTTGTCGATGGGTGTGAACGCGAGGATTGAATTCCCGCTGCGTACGCTTACGCCACCCCGGCCGCTTCGCTCTGACCTGCAACAGGCGGGGTCCGTTGATACCACGCATTCAACTCGTATCCTGGATTCAACGGATGCCCGGCATTCAACGGCAATGTGACGGTGAAGGTCGCGCCGCGCGCACTGCCGTTCTCATCCCCGGAGCGCACCGAGATGCTGCCGCCGTGGCGGTTGACGATCTCCTTCGAAATCCAAAGTCCCAGGCCCGTGCCCACATCCTCTTTCGTGGTAAAGAAAGGCTCGAAGATGCGGTCCAAGTTTTCGCGCGCGACGCCCGGCCCGTCGTCCTCCACTATGACTCGCACAGCCGATCCTCCGCCGTTGTCAACGCAATGCGACCGCACGGTAATCGTGCCGTTCGTGCTCACGGCGTCGGCTGCGTTGGCAATGAGGTTCGACATCACCTGCTTGAGTTCTCCTGAGACGCCAAAGATCGTCGGGCAATCGCCAAAGTCGCGCACCACGGTGATGTTTTTGTTCTTCAGCCGGTTGGAGTAGAGCCGCAGCACGTTCTCGATGAGCTCCGAAATCTCGATGCGCTCCGGCACGTTCGATTCGCGATAAAAGCCAAGCGTTTGCCGTGTGAGGTGCGCGACGCGATCGAGCTCCTGCTCGGCCAGGTTGAGGGACTCGACCACCGCGGGCATGTCCCGCGCCGAGCTCTTAGCGATGAAGATGAGATTCACCACTGCTTCCAGCGGATTGTTGATCTCGTGCGCCACCGTCGCCGAAAGCCGCGCCGTCGCGGCCAGCTTCTCGGTCTTGCGCATCAGCTCCTGAGCCTTGCGCTCGCTTGTCACGTCGCGGAAGACCAGCACCACGCCGAGCAGCCGGCTTTGGTCGTCGCGGATCGGCGCGGCGCTGTCTTCGATCGGGATCAGCCGGCCATCGCAGTTTTTGAGCGCGGTGTGGTTGGCTAGCCCGACCACGCGACCGAGCTCCAGCACTTTCCTTACCGGATCTTCCACCGGCCGGTTCGTGCTCTCATTGAAGATGGGGAAGACCTCGCCGATCGGCTTTCCCAGGGCTTGGGCAAGCCGCGTGCCGGTAAGCTTTTCGGCAATGGGATTGAGAAAAGTCACCTTGCCATGCTGGTCGGTGGCAATCACGGCGTCGCCGATGCTGGTGAGCGTGACGCGGAACCACTCTTCGCGCGAGCGGATCTCCTGGGCGTGCTTCTCGCGCAACTCCATCTCCCGCAAAATGTAGTACGCGAGTACAACCAGGCCGATCGTGGCCAGCAGGCTGGCCAGGTAAATGCTCCGAATCGTCCCGCGAACGCTCCTCTGGTAGAGGCTTATCCGCTCTGCTTCTACCTTCGTCTCTTCCTGCATCAACTGGCTGACGACGCGGCGAATCTCGTCCATATGCACGAGGCCTATGTGGGAAAGGACAACCGCCCTCGCGGTATCGGACTTGCCCGACTGATATAGCGAAACAGTGTTGGCCAGTTCCGAGAGTTTCGCCGCGCTCACTATCCGGAGCTCCGTGACGAGTTCCTGCTCGTGCGGGTTGTCAGCGGTTAATTGCGCCAAAGTGTCGATGTGGGGCCGAACCTGGGTGACGGCAGCGTTGTAAGGATCGAGGTAGCTGGGGTTTCCGGTGTAAAGAAAGCCGCGTTGCCCGGACTCGGCCTCGGTCAGCAGCAGCTCTGTTTCGCTGATCTCATAGAGCACTTGGCGCGCGTGCGCAACGCGGGCCTCATCGCTGTTTTGAACCGCGAGGCGGCGCCGGGTGACGAAGGCGTTGGCCACAAGCACAGCCAGCAATACGGCAAAGCCGGCGATCACGCTGAAACGCTTGTAAAAGCTCTGCATCGACTAGCTCGACTGCGTGGCAGGGCGAACCGGCGAGGCGATCTTCAGCTCAAGCCCCCTGAAGTTGTGCCGTGCAACCCTGGATCGCCCAGGAAAGCGGTCACTTCGCCCCATTTGTCAAAAAGGGAAGGGTACCCAGAGGGGGGTGACGCTCTCTCATCGTATTTCCACGCGAGCGAGCTCGTCAAGGCAGAGGCCATGCTCCACGACGGGCGCAGCAAGGCCGATCAATATGCGGCAAGTCCGGTGATGTGCTGGCCCAGAATCAGCGCGTGGATGTCATGCGTGCCCTCGTAGGTCTTCACCGATTCGAGATTCATCATATGGCGCATGATCGGATAATCTTCGGTGATTCCGTTCGCGCCGAGAATGTCGCGCGCCATGCGCGCACTCTCGAGAGCCATCCAAACGTTGTTGCGCTTGGCCATGGAGATGTGCTGGTGGCCGACGCTGCCTGCATCCTTCAGGCGGCCTACCTGCAGTGAGAGGAGCTGACCCTTCGCAATCTCGGTTGCCATCCACACCAACTTTTCCTGCACGAGCTGATGGCCGGCGATGGGCTGATTGTGAAACTGCTTGCGGAACTTGGCGTATTGCAGCGCCGTGTCGTAGCACGCCATGGCGGCTCCAATCGCGCCCCAACTAATTCCATAACGCGCCTGGTTGAGGCACATCAGCGGGCTCTTCAATCCGCCGGACCCAGGAAGCAGATTTTTTGCCGGCACGTGCACATCCTGGAGTGACAAACCGCTGGTGACGGAGGCGCGCAGCGACCACTTGCCGTGCACGTCGTAGGCGCGAAAACCCGGCCGGTCGATTTCAACCAGAAAGCCGCGCACGCGATTGTCTTCGTCCTCCACCTTGGCCCAGATCACGGCCAGGTCCGCGATGGTGCCGGAGGTGATCCACATTTTTTCGCCGTTGAGGATGTACTCATCGCCCGCTTTGCGCGCCGTCGTGGTCATGCCGCCGGGGTTGGAGCCGAAACCCGGCTCGGTGAGACCAAAGCAGCCAAGCTTCTCGCCGGTTGCGAGAGCCGGCAGCCAGGTGTTCTTCTGCTCGTCCGAGCCGAAGGTGTAGATGGGATACATGACCAGCGCCGATTGCACGCTGACGAAGCTGCGGAAGCCGGAGTCGCCGCGCTCGAGCTCCTGCATCACGAGCCCGTATTCGACGTTCGACATTCCGGCGCAGCCATAGCCCTCGAGATTGGCGCCGAAAAAGCCGAGCTCGCCCATCGCCGGAATCAGCTCGCGCGGAAAACGCTCCGTGCGAAAGCATTCTTCGATGATGGGAATGAGATTGTCCTCGACAAAATCGCGCGCCGTCTTGCGCACGAGCAATTCGTCTTCGCTGAAGCTTGAGTCAAGATGAAGAAAATCGAATCCTTGAAATTTGAAGCCCATATCACACCTGCCGTTCTTGTGCTTTGCCCGAAACTGAAAGGCTAGCAGAAACGCAACGGCACAGGAAAGTGACGCAGCACACCAAGGACAAGGCTTATTCCGGAAACGCTGCGGCATCGCGCCGCACCTTATCCCAGCTTGTATGGGTCACGATACGGCCGCGTGAGCAGCGCGCTGGCATCCGCATCGTTGACAATCTCTTCCTTTTCGACGTCCCATTGCAGCTTGCGGCCGACCATCATGGAGATGAGGCCGAGGTGACCGGGGATGGTGGAGTGGTGCGCTACTTCGACCGGCGTGATCGTAGGCTTGCGCGACTTCACGCAGTCGAGAAAGTTGCGGCGATGCTCGCTTGATTCGTAGAGCTTGATTTTGCGCTGATCCTCGGGGAGCGAATCCATTTTGACCCAGTCAGGATTGGAGGCGTCGAAGCCGCTGCGATCGACCCAGACCCATCCGTCCGTGCCGATCCATTTCGCGCCCATCTTGATCTCGGGATCGCCGCCGGCGATGGTCATGGCCACGTCGACGGGATAATTCGTGACTTCTTTCTTATAGGTGCACTCGATTCGATACGTCGTGGCCGTATTCCAGATCGCATTGGTCGGCGGAAAATCGCCATGCCCTTCCACTTCCGACGGGCCGCTCAAATCGAAGCCCAGGCCCCAATGCGCAATGTCGCCGTGGTGGCCGATCCAATCCATGAGCTGCCCGCCGCCGGTATCGTAGTTCCAACGCCAATTCAGGTGGACGCGGCACTCGATGTACGGCTCGTATTGCGACGGACCGATCCATGTCTCGTAGTCGAGCTCCGGCGGAGGCGGCGTGACAGCGAGATCCCACGCCGGAGTACCCGGCACGACCTGCGCGGGAGTGGTGGGCGGATTGGGCAGCGACGCCATCTTCTTGAGAAACGCCGGCTCGTTGCGGGCAAAATCGTGATGGCCTTCGGGCAGGCCGACTTCGACGCGCGTCACATTTCCGATAAGCCCGTTGCGGACGATCTCCGCCGCTTTGTGGAACTTGGGCAGCGAGCGCTGCCAGGAGCCGGTTTGCCAGATGATGCTGTTTTGCTCGACAGCCTTGACGATGGCCTGTTGTTCGGCCACGGTCTTTGCGAGCGGCTTTTCGCCATAGATATCCTTCTTGCGATTGGCGGCGGCGATGGCGGCGATGGCGTGCCAGTGATCGGGAATCGCGATCATCATGGCATCGACGTCGTCGCGCGCCAGCAACTCGCGATAGTCGCGATAGGATTTGCAATCCTTGTTGCCGTAGTGGTGGTTGATGGTGTCAACCGCGGTCTGCAGGCGATGTTTATCAAGATCGCACGCGGCCACCACCTGGCAATCGTCGTAGCCGAGGAAGGCCCGGGTGTTGTCCGGGCCGATCATACCCCAGCCGATGACGCCGATGGTGATGCGATTGGAAGGCGCGGTGCGGCCGGAGATCCCCCACGCGGCGCGAGGCAAAAGCGCCGCCGCTCCCGCGGCTTGGATGAAGTCGCGGCGATTGATCGGGCGACGAGGGTCTCGAGCGGGCGAAGGCGTCTTCATTTGCCCCTCCTGTGCCATTCCTCCGGGTCAGGACAGGGAATTGTGCACCGGGAAGTCTAGCACGGCGAATTGGGAGCGCGAAAGCAAGCCGCCAATCGATCCGAAGCCGAGAGAAGCCGAACCCAACGCGGTTGGGCGTAAGCTGAATCCGAACCCATGGCACAGCTAGCAACTCTCGTCTTGTTTTTGCACCTGCTGTGGCTGGCACTGGCCATCTTCGGCGCCCTGTGGACGCGCGGCCGGCCAGTGTGGACCACGTTGCACATCCCGGCGCTGGTTTGGGGAGTGGTGGTTGAGGTGAGCCCCTGGCCCTGCCCGCTCACTCTCATCGAGAACTACTTCGAATCCCGTGCCGGAATCGAGCCGTATCAGGGTGGTTTCTTAATGCACTATCTCGATGCCATTGTGTATCCACATCTTCCCGGCTGGGTTTTGACCTTCGCGGGTGTGGCCGTCTGCCTGTTTAACCTCGGCATCTACGGCTGGCGACTGCGACAATTCCTCGCGCACAGGTGCAGTAGGCCAATCTCCCTCAGGAGCTGAAGCCCGTACCCCGGACGCTGAAGGCGTATCTTCCAAATTGACTCATTGCTTGCCGCAAAGAGAGCTTCGCCAGGCACCATCAGAAATCTCTTGGGTTGCTCTTACTCAAGGAACTCGCGCACGAAGGGGTTTTCGCTGTGTACCAGCTCGTGCAGGGAGCCATCGAAGATGAGCCGGCCCTCTTCGAGCATGAGGAATGTCGTGCCGGGATCAGCCTGTCCTTCCGGCAGCGGCATCATGCGGCCCTGATCGGGATCGAAGCAATGCGTGCAGAGGGTGAAGGCGTCTTGCAGCCGGTGAGTAACGAGGATCGACGATGTGCGACGCACGTCGCGCTGCTTCATGATGAGCTCAATGATGGTGCTCGAAGTGACCGGATCGAGCCCGCCCGTGGGCGAATCGTAGAGCAACAGTTCCGGATCGTGGATTAACGCGCGGGCGATGGCGACGCGGCGGCGCATGCCGCCGGAGAGACTGCCGGGAAAGAGATCGAAGGTCTGCTCCAGGCCCACGAAGCTCAGCACCTCGCGCACCCGCCGGTCGATCTCTTCGTCGGGAAAGTGCTCGGCGATCAACTGGTAACCGACGTTGTCGCGAATGGTCAGCGAGTCGAAGAGCGCGCTTTCCTGGAAAACCATCCCGGTGCGCGTGCGCAAAGGAAGCAGTTTCTCTTCCGGCGTGCGCGCGATCTCTTCGCCGAAGAGCCAAATGTCGCCCGAGTCGGGCCGTAGCAATCCGTTGGACAGCTTGAGCAGCACGCTTTTGCCCACGCCCGCCGGCCCAAGCAGAACGCGCGTCTCCCCCGGGGCAACGGAAAAACTCACGTCGGCGAGCACCGGGGCGGCGAATTCGATGAAGACATTGCGGAAGGCGACAACCGGTTTCTCGGCCGCATGAGCGGCGTGACCGTGCGGCCAGGGCTGCGCGGTTTCGTTCATCGAAAGATCGTCAGCATCACCTGCGTGAGCAGGAAATCCACGAAGATGATGAGGATGGAAGCCCACACCACAGCCTGAATCGTGGAACGGCCCACGCCCTCGGTGCCGCCCGTGGTTCTGATGCCGTTGAAGCAGCCGATGGTGGCGATGATGAAGCCGGAGAAGAGCGGCTTCACAAGACCCTGGGTGATGTCGGATGCGCGCAGATACTCCCACGCCTCGGAGAAGTACTGCGTCCCATTCAGGTTGTTCATGAACTTGGTGACAAAAGCGCCGCCTAGGATGCCGCAAAAGTCGGCAATGATGGTGAGAAAGAAGAGCATGGCGATGCAGGCGTAAAGGCGCGGCGTCACCAGGCGGCGTATGGGGTCCACGCCGAGCGCGCGCATGGCGTCGATCTGCTCGGTCACCACCATCGACCCGAGCTCGCTCGCCATGGAGGATGCATTGCGCCCCGAAACCATGATGCCCGTGAGTACCGGCCCCAGCTCGCGAATCATTGTCAGGCTCACGAACCGTCCGGTGACGCCCGTGGCGCCGAATGCCGAAAGCGTAGCGGCCGACTGCAGCGCCAGCACCCCGCCGGTGAAAAACCCGGAGAGCAGCACGATCGTGGTCGAGCCGACGCCGATGATGTCCGATTGCATCAGGAAGTCGGTCCAGTAGACGGGCGGCCGGAAGAGATTCATCGTCGCCTGATAGGCGAATATCGAAAAATCCTGCACGGTGAACACGAAGTTCTTGGCCGTCTTTTCGATCAGCGGTATCGCCATGAGCTTTGCCGAATTTCCCGTCGGGATTCTTCCGATTCAGCAGCTTGCGCCACTCTCATCGACAGAATAACGCATGTGGCGCTTGGGGTCTGCCGCAGGCCAGAAAAGCTCGGTGAGCCGCGCAAGATTTACCGGCTCCGCGGAAGGAAGTTCCTCCCCGGCAAAAAGGAGACGAAGACAGCCGCCGGGTTTTCAAAGAAATAACGAATGGTCATTTCGGTGCATCCAAAAGAAAGGACACGTGTGCGATCGGGGCTCGGCCTGTGTCCGAGGGGCAGGGAGGGTTAAGTGCATTTGTTCCGTTTGCGATTGATCCTTGCTCTGATCCTGGGCGTCACGCTCGTCTCCATTGCCTCCACCTACTTCGACGTGCTGGCGCACAAACACGCCATGCGCCAAGACCTGGTGCGCAGAACCGCGCTTTTGGGCGCGAGCCTGCAGCCGGAAATCGAGTCTGCCGTCGCCGGCAACCGGGTCGACGGAATTGCCGCCACCGTTGCGCGCCTGCATCCCTTCGACGAGGCTCTGGGCCTGGCCGTGTATGACCCGCAAGGCCGGCTGCTGGCTTCCGCCGGCCCACAGGATCTGTTCAACCTGCTGCCTCCCGCCACGGTGAAACGGGCAGCCCACAAGGGCGCGCCAATGGCGTATTTCGGCCATGACAGCAGCCGGCAATGGCTGGAAGAAGCCATTCCCGTGCATGCCGGAAGCCAACTCAATGGCGTGATGGTGGTGTTGCAGGACGCGGGCTTTATTCGCGCCGAGGACCGGGCGGTGTGGAAGCGGAGCTTTTGGCGGATTGCGGCGTTTGTCGTGCTCATCGTCGCCGTCACCCTGCTCATGGTGAGTTGGTTTCTTACGCGGCCCATGACGCGATTCGCGGAGCGGTTGAGGCGCTTGCGGTCGGGGCGCGCCCACGAAGCGGACGATGACAACATCGCCGAACTGAGCTTTCTATCGCCGCTGGCTCGCGAGGTCGATACGCTCGCAGAGAGCCTGATGGCGGCGCGCGCGGCCGCCCGCGCCGAGGCGCGGCTGCGCGATGCCGGCGAGCACATCTGGACGGCGGAACGGCTCGCCGTGCATGTGCGCGAACGCTTCGGCTCGAGCCAGGTCTTTGTTCTTTCCAACCGCGAACCTTACATGCACGTACGCAAGGGGAAGGAGGTTGTCTGCGAGGTTCCTCCCAGCGGGTTGGTCACGGCTATCGAGCCGGTGCTGTGCGCCTGCGACGGCGTGTGGGTAGCTCACGGCAGCGGCAGCGAAGACCGGTCCGCCGTCGACGAATTCGACCGGCTCTGCGTCCCTCCCGGCGAACCTCGCTATAGCCTGCGACGCGTTTGGCTTTCCAGCGAGGAGGAGTCGGGCTACTACGACGGATTCGCCAACGAAGGGCTGTGGCCGCTCTGCCATATCGCGCATACGCGGCCCATCTTTCGCGCCTCCGACTGGTCGTGCTACCAGCACGTGAATCGCAAATTCGCCAGCGCTGTGTTGAGCGAAATGGAGGGTTGCGACAACCCGGTGGTGTTCGTTCAGGATTATCACTTTGCGCTGGCGCCGCGCATGATCAAGGACGCGCGGCCGGACGCCCGCGTCGCCATCTTCTGGCATATTCCCTGGCCGAATCCGGAGGCCTTTGGGATCTGCCCCTGGCAGGTGGAGCTGCTGGACGGCTTGCTGGGCGCCGATCTGATCGGGTTCCACATTCCCCTGCACTGTAGCAACTTTCTGGCCACGGTGGACCGCACGCTGGAGGCCCGCACCGACCGTGAGCACATGACGGTGCGTCGCGGCGGGCACGCCAGCCTGGTCAAACCGTACCCGATCAGCGTGGTTATCGACGGGGCCTCAGCCCGCGACGAAAATCGCGCAGGCGACGGGGAAACTGCGACTCCTGCCGCCGCAGATATTCGCCGGCTGCTGCAGGAGGAGTATGGAGTGCGCTGCGAGTATCTGGCATTGGGCGTCGACCGGCTCGATTACACCAAAGGAATCGAGGAGCGCCTTCTCGCGCTGGAAGGCTTGCTCGAAGAACATCGCTGGTTCGTCGAGAAACTTACCCTGGTGCAGATCGCCGCGCCCAGCCGCACGCGCATTCCCAGTTATATGGATTTGCGCCGGCGCGTGGAAGAGACCGCGCAGCGCATCAACCGGCAATTCCAAACCGCGCGCTGGAAGCCGGTGGTGCTCATCGAACGCCAATACAATCACGACGAGGTCAATCGATGGTACCGCGCGGCGGATCTTTGCCTGGTGACTTCGTTGCACGATGGAATGAACCTCGTTGCCAAGGAGTTTCTGGCGGCGCGTGACGACGAGGACGGAGTGCTGTTATTGAGCAGGTTCACCGGCGCGGCCGTGGAACTGGCCGATGCGCTGATCGTGAATCCCTATGACATTTCGGCCGTGGCCGAGGCCATACGTCGCGGTTTGGAGATGCCGCGCGGCGAGCGGCGAGCGCGCATGCAGCGGATGCGCCGCCAGGTGATGGAGAACAATGTTTACCGCTGGGCGGCGAGCATCCTCGGCGATCTGAGCGGCCTGCGCATGGAGGATTGGGAGACGGTAAGCGCGGGCCGTGCGGGGCCCACGGTGGTACATCCGGCTGGCGCCGATCGACGTAAACTGGCATAACCGATGGGTAAAGGAGATGCAGCGAAGGTCGGCGCCGGAAGCAGCAGCGGGATAGCCCCCGAGACGGCGCTCAGACTGGACGAATTCTTCGCCACTGTCAAACGCGCTCCTCGCTCCGTTTTGCTGCTCGACTATGACGGCTCGATGGCGCGGTTCCGCGTCGACCGCTTTCAGGCGCGGCCGTTCGCGGGGGTGCGCGAGCTGCTTGCACGCATCCAAAGCCTCCGCCGCACGCGCATGGCCATCGTCACCGGTCGCCCGGCGGCGGATATCGGGCTCCTGCTGGCACTCGATCCGCCCATCGAAGTCTGGGGCCTGCACGGCGCCGAGCGGCTGCATCCGGACGGGCGCCGCGAGATGGAAAACGCCTCGCCGGCTGGGCAGAAAAAGTTGAACGAGGTTCGCCAGCAGCTTGCCCGAGACAACTTTGGCGGACGCTTTGAAGACAAGCCCAACGCCGCCGTGATGCACTGGCGCGGCATTTCCAGGCAGAAGGCGCGCCGGATCGAGGCGAAGACCCGTGCGCTCTTCGAGCCTTTGGCGCAGTTTGACGGATTGCGCCTCCTGGACTTCGAAGCCGGGGTGGAACTTCGCGTAGGCCGCGACAAGGGCGGCGCTGTCGAGGCGATCCTCGAGGAGACAGAATCGGAAGCGCCCGTTGCCTATCTCGGCGACGACCTGACCGATGAAGCAGCCTTTCACGCAGTCAATGTCTCAGGCCGGCCTGGTTTGAGCGTGCTCATGCGCGGCCAGTGGCGCGAAACGGCCGCAAACCTCTGGCTTCGCCCTCCTGCAGGCTTGAAGATGTTTCTCGAAAGATGGGCGCAGGCCGTTGGTGGCTAAAGGCCCGCAAAACAGAATGAGCGGCGCAACCAGCAATGGCCGCGCCGCTCAAACCGGGGGGGACAAGCCTTCCGCGTTCCGGTCAGTTCCCGTCGCCGGAAGGCCTTCGACGGCAGAATCGGGGCTCTATCGAACGAGATCCCATCCATGTCCCCAATGGAATTCGAATCCCGTAATCAGCGTGCCCGTGTGGTAGGTTGACGAGGTCCAGGGGACGATGGCCGAGAACCGCGCGTGTTGATCGCACCCCGTAAAGTCGATGGTGAAGGCTGCGCTGGCCGTGCCGCTGGTTGCAATATCGCCCAGCGGTATCGGATAGCTGCCCGGCGGCGTCACGGTCGGATGGCAGCGGCGGCCTTCGGTTTGCAACAGCGTGAAACTATCGATCTGAGTGGCGTACGCCGGACCCACATCGCCGTTGGTCGCCGTGACGGTCCAGACCCGTGCATCTTGCGGTCCGGTCTTGCTGGAGATGTCGAACTTCAATCCGTAGCCCGGGAGCTGCGTCGGGTCCACGATTCCCCAATACGCGGGCTTCGCCTGCAGGCCCATATCGAACGGCAGCGGATAGTCGGTGCGCACCACCGGGAAGCTGTCGAGCCAGGTGTCGTCGTCCGCCATGCCCCAGAAGGTTACGGCGCTGAGCTTTCCTCGCAAACGCCGGAACACTTCGAAGTAGTCCTTGTAGAGCCAGCCCTGCTCGGCAAGAACCGACGGCGGGATGTTGTTGCCGTAGTTCGAGGTGTCATCGCCGGCGTTGTACACGCTCATATCGAGCTCGGTGACCTGCTGATCCATGCCGGGAAGCTCACGATGTACTCTTTCAACGGCCTCGAGCATCGACTCCGGAGTCGGGTAGTTGATCTGGTTATGCATTTCGTGGCCGATGGCATCCACCGGAACGCCGCGGCCCCGCAATTCGCGCACCACCTTGATCAGGCAAGAGAGCATCGCCGGTTGGGTGGTGCTGTATTCGTTGAGAAAGAGCTTCGTTCCCGGCGGTGCATACTGCTTCGCCGCCTGGAACGCGATGTCGATGTAGCTCGCACCCAGAACCTGATAGAACGGCCCGTGCACCAGGCAGTCGGATTGCGTGGGATCGATCGGCTCGTTCACAACATCCCAGGCATAGACCTTGGTGCCGAAATGCTGCACCTCGTTCTGGATGTGTTCCTGGATGTTGGCTGTCACCGTTGCCTGATTGGCAGCCGAATTGGTGCCGTCGCCGAAGGCGTAGGAAGGCGTCTGCTCGCCCGTGGACCAGACCAGATTCTGCCCGCGTACTTTCATATCGGCACAGACAGCCTCACCCACTTCGGCGTCTCCGTTGGTGAAATTGAATTGTCCCTTGGCGCTCTCCACCGAGCTCCACTTCAGATCGTTCCCCGGCGTCATGCTGTCGAAGTGCATCGTGAGCAACTGGGCATGCGGTCCGGAGAGATCGGTCGTATCCACAGCCGCGCCGATGGGGAAGAAATCGGCATAGGTCTTGTAGATCGATGGAATATCGGTTTGGATGGTCGGCGGAGGAACATAGGTAAGCTGGAAGTCGTCAATGTAGAACGACACCAGGTCGTTGCCCGACGGAGGCACCGTTTGCAGATACACGTAGGCCGAGCCTGGATCGTAACTGCTCGGCATCGTGAACCCGTTCACGCTGATCAGGTGCCACTGCCCGTCCGCGGGAACGGTCACGCCCGGATAGCCGGTAATGCTCGGATAGTTGGGATTGCCATTCAGGCTGTACTGCAGGCTCATGTTGATCACATGGCTCGAGCCATCGGTGGGTTGAAGCATCACGTACACGCTCAGGTTATAGACTGAGCCGTCGTACATCTTGTTGCTCACGTTGATCTGCGGTCCATCGTAGTTGGCAATGCGACCCGTGGTCAGCAGGCTGCGCGCGTCGCCATTGGGATCGAGAACCGGGGGAACGACATTGGTCAATGTCGAGCTTCCCGAGCGCGAACTCCAACCGTCTAGGCCTCCATCCGCGAAGGTTGTCGTAATTCCGGAGTTATCCTGCTGGCTGGGGCTGGGCGGTGGCGGCGAAAGCTCGCCGATGGTCACGTCGTCGATGTAAAACGAATCGGTGGCGCTGCTGGATTGAATGTAGAGGATCAGGCTCGTCGGAGGCCCGGGCAGATCGGTGAAGCTGAACGTACCCTGCACCTTGGTCCAGGCCGTGCTCGAAAGCGCGCCGGAGGTGGCGATATTGCCATACGCTCCTGTGGTTGCGCAGTCCGCGGTCTTGGTGGAGATGGTTGCCGTCGGGTTACTGCTATCGGGTGCGGCCAACAGGACATACGCAGTGACTTGATACACGGCACCAGCCACAATGTTATTGACGCTGAGCAAATTGAGGCTCGGTCCCATGTAACCGGCCGTCCGATTGGTCACTTCCAGGCTCAGTGCGTCGCCATTGGGGTCGAGAACCGGCGGCGCGACGTTGGTGAGCGTCACGGGACCGAATGGCGCCCATCCGTCCAACCCGCCGTCGGAGAAGGTGTAGGTCGCGATCGGCGTACCGCCCGGCGGCGGCGCCGTCTCTGTAATGACGACGTCGTCGAGATAGAAGGACTGCGCACTGGTGGCTCCGACCAATTGGGCATAGAGAAATAGTCCGGTCTCCGACGTGCTCACTGTATAGCTTCCGCCGATCTCAGCCCAGCCGGAGTCAGTGACAGCCACCTGGTACGCTCCGATCGTGTCGTAGCACGTGTCTCCGGAGCAGATGCCGTCGTTCCGCTTCATAGTGAAGTTGGCGTTCGTATTGGCTTCGCCGGCGGTAAGCTGTACCCAACCGGTGATGGTATACGTGGCGCCGGCCTGCAGCACGCTCGTCATGGAGATGCCGGGCCCGCCCGCGCCGCTCGAGTTGGTCGTCGTGAGCAGGCTGTAGCTCCCTTCGTATGCCGCAGCATTCGAGGCCACCGGCGTGCTCGCGCCATTGAAGGACGTCCAGCCATCGGCGGTTCCGTCGTCGAAGGTGTAAGTGGCGACGACCTGTGCGCTCAGCCGGCTGCCGCATAGCAGCGCGAGCACCATCATTGCGGAAAACACAGGAGAGATCCAGGTTGGAAACTTGCTTTGCCTCAAGGTGAAAAGGGACGAAAGCCTCATGGTTCCTCCTATTCAAGGTGTTGCGCGAAGGACCGATATCCGATTTCCAGAACGCCGCTCGGTGCGGTTAATTAGTTGGCTCGCGCTCGATCGCGCACAGCTCGGCAACGCTCGTATTCAAGAAAAGGGAAAAGATCCCCTCGACAGCCCTTCGTTTTTTGCAGCAATCTATGTCTTCAGTAATTCGATTTACTGAAGTGTGGGGAGTATAGCCACGGCTCGATTCGAATGTCAAGCCGCCCCGGGGAAGGCCGGCACGGTTGCTCTATGCGTAGGCGAGGATTGGATTTACCGCCGGCAGGCGAGGGCGCGCGCCCGCCGATCGCCGCTGCCTTCTCGCAAGAGGTCGTGCCCCGGCAACTGTCGACAAACCGGGAACGGTGGCTGACGGTGGTTCGAAGGGCTCCTTACAAATGCGTCGAGCGCGCCTTGGCGAGAAACGGATCGATTGGGGATCGATCATTTGACAGCGCGCTAGGCGGGTTGGAAAAATTGACATTCTTTCGAGGTCCCCTCAGAGAGTGTTTTTCACCCGAGGGCTTGCAGCATGGCGTTCGACCCGATCCCGAGCGTGGCAGCGATGCTGGTTTGCGATCAGGTCATTACCGAGCAGGGGACAAACAAAAAGAGTCTGATCGGGATCTTCCAAAGGGTCCAATCTCCCGCCTTTCCTGTCGTGATTCCGCGGTTTGGAATTTACGTGAAACTGCTCGACGTGGTGGGAACGATCGATTTCAAGATGCGCGTTGTCAAGCTCGACGACGAGTCGCTGCTCGCCGAGATGGAAGCCCCCATCAAGGACCAGGACCCGAGCCAACCCACCGAACTGGCCATCAGCCTGCAGAACTTTCAGTTCCCGCAGCCGGGAATATATGAGTTCCAGCTCTATGCAAACGATGTATATTTACATCGAGCCACCATCGATCTCGTAGAGTGGGACGCCGGAGGTGCATAATGGCGCCAGTTGCTGAAGCGACATACCAAAGCCTGATTCCTGGTTCACTGGAGCTGGCTGCCTCAGGCCGGCCCCAGCCGGGCGGCTGGCGGAACAGCATCTGCGCGCTTCCGGGTCAGTTGCAAGGCCGGAGGCCGGCGTTCCGTTCGATGACGGCAGGCTTGCGCGTCACGGGCGGAGAGGCTTGCGCGACGGCGCGGCCGGAGGCGGTCCTTTTTGGCGCCATCAGCGACCCGCGTCTGCGCGTGATTCGACCGATTCCGCTGAAGGTTGCGCGCGAGGGAGAGCAGACCAGAGTTCAGTGGGTCGATACGGATACGGTCGCATCCGGAGGGACGCTGACTGGGGCGATGGAGAAGTTCGGCGCGCGTTTGTGCGCTCTCTTCCATGAGCTGGTCGATAGCCGGTCGCTCGACGAGGATCGCGCGCGGCTGCTTGAGGTCCTCGCGGAACACATTGCCTTCCGGCCGGCCTAGGGCAGTTTAGGAAATAGTGTGTTTGCTTGGATGTCGCTCAAGGTCGCCGCTCCCTGTTGGTCCCACCCCAACGACGAACACACGTCGTTGGGGACTCCGGGGTTGGCCGCGTCGACTTGGCGTTTCTTCTCCGGCTACACGATTTCCTAAACTGTCATCGCGGATGGAAGGCCTCATTCGTTGTTTATCTCTCTTCTTCCCCGTCGTCCGCCATCCTATCTGAGGGTTCGCAACGAGCTACTCTTTGCCCTTTTTCTTGATCTCGATATTTAGCCGTTTGATCTTCTGATTCAGGGTGGAAAGCGGGATGCGGAACTGCTCGGCGGCGTCGGTCTGGTTCCAGTTGCAGCGCTCGAGCTTTTCGATGATGATGCGGCGCTCGATGTCCTCGAGGATGTCGAAGAGCGAGGCGTTGGGATTGTGTTCGAGCAACGCATCCTGGAAGCTGCGGCCGGTGATGTGGCCGGGCAGCAGGTCGGAGCCGATGATGGGTCCGGAGGATAGCACCACGCCGCGCTCGATGCAGTTTTCGAGCTCGCGCACGTTGCCTGGCCAGTCGTAGTCGACCAGTGCGCGCAGCGCGTCAGCCGAGAGCTTGCGCGGCGAGAGGTCGTTCTCCGAGGCGTAGAAGTCGAGGAAATGCTGCGCCAGCAGGGGAATGTCTTCGCGGCGCGCGCGCAGCGGCGGCAGGTCGACGGTGATCACGTTGAGCCGGTAATAGAGGTCTTCGCGGAAGCGGCCGTCGCGCACCGCCTGGCGCAGGTCGGTGTTGGTGGCGGCGATGATGCGCACGTCGACCTGGATCTCCTGAATGCCGCCCAGGTGCATGAACCGCTTGTCCTGCAGCACGCGCAGGATCTTCGACTGCGTGTCGAGGCCCATGGTGGCGATCTCGTCCATGAACAGCGTGCCGCCGTTGGCCACTTCAAAGAGCCCTTTCTTCGAGGCGACCGCCGACGTGAACGCGCCCTTCACATGGCCGAAGAGAGTCGACTCGAGCAGTTCCGAAGGCATGGCGCCGGTGTTGATGGGCACAAACGGCTTGTCGCGGCGCGGCGAGTTGGCGTGAATCGCCTTGGCAATGAGCTCCTTGCCGGTGCCGCTCTCGCCCTGAATCAGGACCGTCGACCGGCTGGGCGCAACCTGCGCCACGAGATCGAAGACGCGCAGCATAATCTCGCTTTTGCCCACGATGTTGGAGAAGTTATAGCGCTGCTTGAGCGTGCGCTTGAGCTGCAGGTTCTCTTCTTCGGCGCGGTGGCGCGCCACGGCCGAGCGGATGTCGGCCATGAGCTTCTCGTTGTCCCATGGCTTCTGGACAAAGTTCTCCGCGCCGGAGCGAATGGCCTCGACGACGTTATCGACCGTACCATAGGCCGTGATCATGATGACGGGAAGCTCGGGCTGGCGGTCTTTGATCTGCGGCAACAGTTCCAGGCCGCTCTGTCCGGGCAGGGCCAGATCGAGGAGCACAAGATCGAAATTTTCGAGCTCGAGGATGCGCAGGCCCTGATCGCCGTCGGCGGCTGTTCGCACCGTATAGCCCTCCAGCGATAGCAGGACCTCGAGCGACTCGCGGATGCCTACTTCGTCGTCAATGACAAGAATGCTGGATGTGGTTGTGCCGCCGGCGGGCGGCTGCGCGGAGCCCGCCAGATTGAGGGGCAGATCGACTTCAGGCATGAACGGAATTCCTTAGCAGGGGAAATTCGAGATGAAAAGTTGTGCCGGCTCCCACCGAGCTTTCGACATGGATCTTGCCCGCGTGTTCCTGGATGATTCCATAAGAGACCGAGAGGCCCAGACCGGTGCCGCGCTTGTCGCCGGGCTTGGCGGCCGTCTTGGTGGTGAAGAACGGGTCGTAGATGCGCTTGAGGTGCTCGGGCGCAATGCCCGAGCCTGAGTCGGAGACAATGGCCTCGACGTGCCCGTTCATAACCGTTGTTACGCGCAACCGTCCGCCGCCGGGCATCGCTTCCTTGGCATT
>JASHTH010000702.1 GCA_030040655.1 Acidobacteriaceae bacterium
CCATCGCTCCCCACGCGGCCGCCTCCCAAGTCAAAGAGATATGATTAGGAGTAGGAGTTTTTCTTGCATCATGGTCCGTTCTGCGGTTTTGTTTTCTGCTGTTTTTCTCGTTTGTGGGACACTGGTTGCCCAGGATTCCGCCCCCGCTCCGGCGCCAGCACAGCCCGCCGCCACCACAACGGTCTCTCCTGAAGTGGCGCAGTTTCAAAAGATCGAAGACAACTGGTCCAACTCCATCAACCAACGAGACCAGTACGGCCTCGAGCTGGTTCTCTCGCCGCTGTTCGTCGACGTCTCCGCCGTGGGCGATGTGACCACGCGCAACCAGCAGGTGGCCACGCTGATCTCCGGCGAAGACAAGACCGTGCATCTGTCGCAGCGAGTCATTACGGTGCGGCTGCTGGGCGACATCTCCGTGGTCAACGGAACCTATGTGCTGCACCACAAGGTGAATGCCAGCCAGGTGGACGAAAAGGGCGTTTTTACCCACGTCTACGAGCGCGCCCACGGCGGATGGCTGTGCATCAATTCCCAGCGCACATCTCTGCGCCAGGACACGAAAGAAAAGCAAAAGAAGCAATCCACGGCCGAGCTGCCGTTCCATTTCCCGCTGTTCTCGAAGAATTGAACAATCGGGTGTAGAGCGAGCGACATCGCGGCCAGCGATCCCAATCAGCTTCTTTGAAGAGTGGGTTCGTGGCCAAAAGTTCGGGCCCTTTTATTTATCGATCACCGTCCGCACTCGTTTTCAGCCTGTTGGGCGCCTTCACGCTTTTTGCTTACATTCAAAGATGGACGTTGCGCCTGCCGCGTCGACCGCACCATCCTCCGTTTACCATGGAATAAAGCGCGACTCACCCCAGGCCCATGGCAACTTCCCCGATTCCAGAGACAGCCGAATCGTCGACCGGCGCTCCAGCCCTGGCCGCTTCCGCGACGATCCTGCCCATCCTGACCGCGGTCAGCGTCTGTCATCTGCTCAACGACATGGTGCAGTCGCTGCTGCCGTCGATTTATCCCATCCTGAAGAGTTCGTTCCGGCTGAACTTCAGCCAGGTGGGGCTGCTTTCGCTCACCTATCAGGTCATCGCCAGCCTGTTGCAGCCGTTTATCGGCATGTTCACGGATCGGAGGCCGATGCCGTACGCCCTGGCGGTCGGGATGTGCTTCACGCTGGCCGGAACGGCGATGCTGGCCGTCGCACCCACCTTCGCAATGCTGCTGCTGGCCGCGGCGGTGGTGGGCGCCGGGTCGGCGATCTTTCATCCCGAGTCGTCGCGCATCGCGCGCATCGCCTCGGGCGGACAGCACGGTTTCGCGCAGTCGTTCTTCCAGGTGGGCGGAAACACCGGCAGCGCGGTTGGGCCGTTGCTCGCGGCCTTTATCGTCCTGCCTGTGGGTCAGCGCGGAGTGGCGTGGTTTTCGATCGCGGCTGCAGCGGGAATCTTCATTCTTTATCGCGTGGGCCGCTGGCGCTCGCATCATCTGGCGCGCGCCACGCCCAGCCACGTGCGCATCGACCGCCATCCTGCGTTGCCGCGCCGCACCATTCTCGGAGCGCTTGTTGTGCTCACCGCGCTGGTCTTTTCGAAGTATTTTTACCTGGCCAGCCTCTCTAGTTACTACACCTTCTATCTCATCAGCCGGTTTCATGTTTCGGTGCGCAGCTCGCAACTGCACTTGTTCGTCTTTCTCGGCGCCGCGGCTGCGGGAACCTTCTTCGGTGGGCCGATCGGCGACCGCATCGGCCCCAAATACGTCATCTGGGGATCGATTCTCGGCGTGCTGCCGTTCACCCTGCTGATGCCCCACGCCAATCTCTTCTGGACGGGCATTCTCTCCGCGGTGATCGGCTTTGTCATCGCTTCGGCGTTTTCGGCCATCGTGGTCTACGCACAGGAGCTGATGCCCGGCCGCGTGGGCCTGGTTTCGGGGATTTTCTTCGGCCTGGCTTTCGGCATGGGCGGAGTGGGCGCTGCGGTGCTGGGGCGCATCGCCGACCTGACGAGCATCGTGTTTGTTTACAAGCTCTGCGCGTGGCTGCCGGCCATCGGCCTGCTCACCGGTCTGCTGCCCGACCTGGATCGTCAACGCGCATGAAGGGCAAAAACGATTCCGCCGTTGCGCAGAGAGAAGCGGTTGCCGCCGTACAGGCATGTCTTGTGCACCTGGCGCGACTTGGCCTGTTGATGAAGGCCGACGCGCGCCTGCCCAGTGTCACTACCATTGTGGCCGGAGCGCCGGTGCGCGGCTCGTGGTGGGCGCATCCGCTGGCGCACACCATCTTCTTCACGCTGCGCGATCTGGCGGACCATCGCGACGTGCTGCTGCTTAAGCTGGTGGATGGGAAAGACACGTTGGTTCATCGCCGGTTTTGGCCGGAAATTGCGGCGATCGCGCTGGCCGGGGAGCCCTGGCAGACGCGCCGGTTGGCTTCCGATGCAGCCAAGCTTCTGGATCGCGTGACATCTGCCGGCAGCCTCGAATGCGAAGGCCCATCCGCCCGGCTTCTCGAGGCGCGGCTTCTGGTTCACGGCATTCAGATGCACTCGCACGAAGGGCATCACCGCAAGCGGCTCGAGACGTGGCAGCAATGGGCCGCTCGCGCCGGGATCTCACTGAACGAACTGCCTTCGCCGGGCGAGTCAAAGCGAACGCTCGAAGCCATCTGGCCTGGAGCGCGCTGGCCGTGGCTTGATCGCTAGTTTGCTTTCCGTGCCGCCAGTTCGCCGGCGCGCCTTGCGCCTTGCAGTCGAATCGAAACATGAACCAGGCTGAGGGCCGCAGGCGTGACGCCGGGCAAGCGGCTGGCCTGGCCGATGGTGACCGGCCGTACGCGCTCCAGCGTTTCGCGCATCTCGCGCGAAAGCCCGCTGATGGCGCGGTATTCGATCCATTCCGGAATGGCGACCGACTCGGCGGCCTTCAGCCTCTCGATCGACTTCCTTTGTTGATCGAGATAGCCGGCGAATTTGATCTCGGTTTCGACGGCGCGCGCCTCGTTGCGCAGCATCGCCTTTTCAACAGAGTTGTCGTCCCGAGCGACGGCCGCGCCACCGGGGTCCCCAGCGACCGGGGTCCCCAAGAAGCTGCTTTTGGCTTCTTGGGGTGAAGTGACAGGTCTTCGTCGCTGGGGTGGGCAGGCGGCAGGAGTCGAGGGATCTGCGTTTGAGAAAGCATATGGCGCAAGTAAATCCACGCGCGCCAGTTCTTCGCGCAGAGCGGCAAGCACCGGCTCGATGGTCACCTCCGGCCGCTTGAGCAATTGCGCCCAGGTGAGGCCCGCGATCGCGCTCAGCTCGCCGAATCCGTTGCGAGATAGGCGCTCGGTGTCCACCTTGCTACCGTTCAGCCGCCGCTCGAGCGCCGCCATCCGCGCCTGTTTGAGCTCGAAATCGACCCAGGCTTCGTCGCCGATCAGTCCCAGCCTGCGGCCATGCGGAGTCAGCCGGCGGTCGGCGTTATCGATGCGCAGATGTAGCCGGAATTCGGCACGCGAAGTGAACATCCGGTAGGGTTCGTTGATGCCCTTCGAGATCAGGTCGTCGATGAGAATACCGGTGTAGCCTTCGGAGCGGTCCAACGTGAAAGGCGGTCGCCCCTTGAGCCACAATGCGGCATTGATGCCCGCCATAATGCCCTGACACGCGGCTTCTTCGTAGCCGCTGGTGCCGTTGATCTGGCCGGCGAGATAGAGCCCTTCCATGCTCTTCACGCGCAGGGCGCGGTCGAGCTCGGTGGCGTCCACACTGTCGTACTCGATGGCATAGCCGGGGCGCAGCATCTCGGCCTGGTCGAGGCCGGGGATGGAGCGCACGATCTGCCACTGCACCTCCATGGGCAGCGAGGTCGACATCCCGTTCACATAAACTTCGTGCGTGTTCAGGCCTTCCGGCTCCAGAAAGAACTGGTGCTGCGTCTTGTCGGGAAACTTGACGATCTTGTCTTCGATCGAAGGGCAATAGCGAGGACCGATGCCCCGGATCTGTCCCGAGTACATCGCCGAGCGATGCACATTCTCGCGAATCAGGCGCAGCGTTTCCGGCGTGGTGTAGGCGATGTGGCAACTTACCTGCGGCTGCACGATCTTCTTGGTTCGAAAGCTGAAAGGAGTCGGCTCGGCATCGCCCGGCTGCTCTTCAAACGCGTCCCAGCGAATGGTGCGGCCGTCGAGGCGCGGCGGTGTGCCTGTCTTGAGTCTGCAAGTCCGAAGCCCAAGAGCCCGGAGGGCCTCGCCCAGCAGCACGCTGGCCGGTTCGCCGCTGCGTCCGGCGGGATAGCGCTCTTCGCCGCAGTGAATCAGGCCATTCAGAAACGTGCCGGTGGTGATGATCGTCGCGCCCGCCATCAGTCTACGTCCATCGCGCAGCTTGAGCCCGACCACTTGCCTCGTTCCCTTGTTCCCTTGTTCCCTAGTTCCTCGTCCCTCGGTCCCTAGTTCCTCGCCGTCCTGATTCCTGACCCCTGATCCCCGATCCGTGCCTTCGATCACCAAATCGACCACTTCCGCCTGGCGAATATGCAGTCCCGGCTGGCTTTCCAGCACCTCGCGCATCTTCACCCTGTAGAGCTGCTTGTCGCACTGCGCGCGGGGACTCCAGACCGCCGGCCCGCGCGAGGTGTTGAGCAGGCGAAACTGGATGCCGACGGCGTCGGCCACCTGGCCCATGATGCCGCCCAGCGCATCGACCTCGCGCACCAGGTGGCCCTTGGCCACGCCGCCTACGGCCGGATTGCAGCTCATCTGCGCGATCAGGTCGAGGTTCATGGTGATCAGCGCCGTCTTCAAGCCCATGCGCGCCGCGGCCATCGCCGCCTCGCACCCGGCGTGGCCGGCGCCAACGACGGCGACATCATATTGTTCGGTAAAGGCCATGCAATTCTATTCTACGGATTCTGCTTCGTAGATTCACGCCAACGCTTGCCTGATCCGCGCGCCGATCTTTTCATTTCCCGGAGGTCTGTCGCAGCGAGTCGTCAGAGCTCCGGCGCTTTGCATCGATCTTGCAACTTTCGTGTAACTCCAGGTTAGCGGAAGGCAAATTGCGCCAATCGCATGCAGGTTTTCTCCTAAAATCAGTCCGGTCCACCGACGATAACTCGATGTGGGGCGGCGGAACACGATGAAACTGTGCATGTGCGGCAATGCGGCAGATGATTCAGGCACCTTGTGCTCCCGCTGCGCTGCGTTGCAAACGCTGGAGCTCAAATACGGCGCGACCGGCGAAGAGATCAAGGCGGCCTATCATCTGCTCGTCAAAGTCTGGCATCCGGATCGCTTTGCCCATGACCCAAAGCTCAAGGAAGCTGCCGACGAAAAGCTGAAGGCGATCAATTCCGCCTATCTCCTTCTAAGCTGCTCTTCGGGAAAAACCACGCGCAAACGATGGTCTCGCCGCGAGGACGCCGGCGGCGCTCAACGCCAGCCTGCAAGTGACGCAGCCGCGTCACAGCCTGCGAAGCCCGCACCGACCTCCCGCGGGGCCAAATTGCGCGGCATGTTCGTAACGTTTGCCGCGCTCGGCATGGCACAACGGCTGTTGATCCTCGCCGGCGGCCTAGGCACGGCAGCGCTCTTTGCCAAGTTCGTAGAATCGCAACTGTCTTCGGATCCGGAGACGGCGCGCGTCTACATGGTGTACAAGCAGGCGATCGCACGCGAAGCCGCAACGTCCAGAACGAGAGTGGTCGACCAGATGCAGCAGAGCCTGCGCAGCCTCATTCCGTTTCGGTCGCCTGTCGCGGCCGCACCGGCGCCGACGGCGGCGGCGCACGCGAGCCAGACGCCGCCGGAGCCTGCACCCATGCCAACCGCGCATGCGGCAAAGAAGGCCCAGCGCCCTACGATTCGCCTTCTGCCCTATGTCACGGTCGGGCTCACCGAAGACGAAGTGATTGCTGCCGCCGGAGCGCCCGTTTCGTCGAGCCAAGACAAGCTGGCCTACAAAGGCGCCGAAATCGATTTCACAGACGGCAAAGTGTCTGGATGGAAGATCGACCCGTTTGCTTCGCCGATTCGCGTGAAGTTGTGGCCGGATGCGCCGGTCGACACGAGCCTGCAGGTTTTCTCCGTGGGATCGACCAAAAACGACGTTCTGGTCGTTCAAGGAACGCCGACTTCCTTTTCCGAGGACAAGTTCGGCTACGGCGCGTCGGAAGTGTATTTTCAGAACGATCGCGTGGTGAGTTGGAAGAACGACCCTTCGTCGGTGCCGCTGCGCGCAATCTCCCGTTGATCGAACGCCGCACTCCGGGGAAGTTCTTTGCGGCCCGCCGCGCCTGCAATAATTCTGGATATGCGAACCGTCATTACCGCAGACCGGCTTTGGGACGGCAGCCAGATTCTCGATCAGCCCAGCGTCGTGGTCGAAGACGGACGCATCGCCGCCATCGGTTCCCCGGCTTCGGGCGACACGCCACGCGGCGCGCAGGCGCTACGCTATCCTGGCGCGACGCTCGCCCCCGCTTTTTTCGACGTGCATATTCACGGCTCGGCCGGGCACGACGTGATGGAAGCCACGCCCGAGGCGCTGGGCACAGTGGGCCGTTTTCTTGCGCAACACGGCGTGGGCAGCTACCTGGCGACCACGGTGACCGCACCGGTGGACGCAACCCTGCACGCACTCTCAGGGCTAGCCAGGTGGATTCACGGCGTGCCCGGAGAGGATCAGGCGCGAGCCATCGGTATCCATCTCGAAGGCCCGTTTCTTTCGCATCAGCGGCGCGGCGTGCAGCCGGCCGAATACCTGCTGGCGCCCGATATCACTCTCTTCGATCAATTTTTTGAGGCCGCCGAAGGCCACATCCGACTGATGACGCTGGCTCCCGAGTTGCCCGGCGCCATCGAGCTGGCGGCGCATGCGATCGGCAAGGGAGTTCGCGTCTCTCTAGGGCATTCGAATGCGACGGCCGGAGAGACGCGCCGCGCTATCGTCGCCGGCGCGGCCAGCGCGACGCACACCTTCAACGCCATGCGTCCGTTCGACCATCGCGAGACCGGGATTCTGGGCACAGTTCTTGCTTCGGATTCGCTCTTCGCCGAATTGATCTGCGACGGCATTCACAACGCGCCGGAAGCCGTGCGCATCTGGTGGCGATCCAAAGGGCCGCGGCGCGCAATCCTGGTCACCGACGCCATGGCCGCGGCGGGAATGCCCGACGGCATGTACCGGTTGGGCAGCATGCAGGTGCAGGTGAAAGACGGCAAGGCTTCGATGGGCGAGTCGCTGGCCGGCAGCCTGCTCACGCTCGATCG
>JASHTH010000703.1 GCA_030040655.1 Acidobacteriaceae bacterium
AAGTGTGACCGTTCCCGGCCACAGGAGCCTAGAAAGATGATCGAATGCCGCTGCGCTCGTGGATTCTCGACTGTGCTCGGGAGCCTCGGCTTTCCTCCACGCCGTCGCGGACGCTCGATTCGAGCGCCGGCTACACGCCGTTCGGCCAACTCTACGACAAGACGGGCAGCGACTATTCGTTCACCGGCGACACCAGCTTTCTGGCTTCGGGCATTTACGACTTTCCCTTGCGGCGGCTGAGCGCCAGCCAGGGGCGGTGGATTTCGCCCGACCCGGCGGGGGTCAGCGCCGTCGACCCCACCAACCCGCAGAGCTGGAATCGGTATGCCTACGCCCTGAGCAATCCGCTGGCGCTGATCGATCCGCTGGGCCTGATGGGCAACGGCTGCGTAGAAGGCGCTAATGTCTCCGGCTGCCCCCCTCCGCCGCCTTCGCCCGAGAATCCATGGGCGACCCTATGCGACTTTCCGTCGGGCTGCTACAGCGGTCCTGGCGGGGGAGGCGCGGGGAACGGGCCATCGTCTCCAGCCCCAAACAACGGGCCAAAAGACGCGTGTGGAAACACGCTTATATACCAAAACGGGGGCTATGAGCCAACGTCATGTCCTATGGGAGGGCCAAACTACAAGCCATTGGTCAAATGGTATCTATGTGGGAATGGGGTACTTGACAACATAAAAAATTACACCTTGGAAGGGACTACCAAAGGGGCATTAGTTGGCGGATTGGCGGGCTCCGAGGGAGGGCCTGCTGGAGTAGCGATAGGAGCACTTGCGGGCGGAGTAGAGGGCTTTTTCTCGGGAGCATATATTGGCACTGTAGCTGCGGGGATCTGCCAGGCCGTGGGCGCGTACTGACAAATTTCCAGTGGGGGGGCAATGGCGGATTTAGTTGCGGTAGCGACGCTGGCGCTGCATTATCTCTTAGTAGTTTTTCTCGTCAATTCGTGGCGCGCTGCAGCGCTCCCGTTCAGTATAGCCGCGATCTCTTTTGTGATTCTAGCTGGCATCGGGCTGTTGCATTGGCATCGAAATGAGCTCTCACAGCCCGTAAGGCGGTGGGTGACTTTGGCAGTCCGTTCAGTTGTGTTGGGGAGTGCGTTTTTTGGAGCCGATTTTCTAATAGCGCTGGCACACGGTATAGCTAATCCCTTCCGTTACCCTGGGGGGCTGTTGGGCCTACCCCTAACCTTTCTCATCTGCCCTTGCGGCACCATCATCTGTCTGGCTGGTGTCGCTAAGGCCTATTACAGTGAACACGCGACACGTGGAGGGCGCAGATTAGACGATGCTTGAGACCCGTCCCGAGGAGGTGTATTTTCCATGATTAAGCGCGTGCCCCAAACAACAAGACGTGTCCCGCAGTTCCGACTCATCCTTCCAATGCCAACATTAATTCCAACATTGCGCTGACCGAGTTTGTGTCCTCGAACGGGACTTCGCCAAGTGAAGTGCCTAGCGAACTTGGGACGGATGCCTGGTTGGCAGGAATGGTAGCTCCGAATGCACCATGGGATTATAAGACCCAAGGCCAACAGTATGACGCGTTCGGCAATTTCAATTTTGGTGCAACGGGAGCAGCTGCGGGGATCCCGCTGCAGCTACTACAAGCAGCCGCCGGCGCGGTTTCAACAGTGGTCGGCACCAACAATACCGCTTACGGTAATTGGTATCAGCCACCGTTGTACGGACATCCTCCGAACAAGTCACAGATGATCGCTGCTGGATTTGCATACTACATCCAGGGCTGCAGCAATCAGAAATAGGATTGACATGAAAACACTTTGGGGGTGTTTAATCTTTGTAGCTGTGCCAGCACTGTTCGTCGTTATTTTTTGTGGGGCATATCTAAGACTGGCAACGACCGTTATCGGCGATTTTGTATCGCCGGACGGGATGCACGATGCGGTGCTTATGGTTCGGAATGGTGGAGCTGCCGCTGGCTTCAGTACTGGCGTTTCTCTGGTGCGAGCCCACAATCCTCTCGCGCGACAGATAGCCCTGCTTAAGAGTGGCGACATCCTCGTGATCGACGACAATAACGGTGCAGTCCGTTGGGGCGATCGCGGACAGCTCGATGTAAAGATCAAGTGGGTCTCGAACACACAGCTGATCATTCAGTATCCAGCAAGAGCACACGTGTTCAAGCAAGAAGCATCCTGCCAATCTATTACTGTTCGATATGTGCCGCTGTAGTTGTGCTTCTGCCTCTCGCGAACACTCTATCTGCAATCGTGAGTGGCGGTTCTTAACGGTTAAGGCCCCAAATAACGCGCCGACCGTATCGCACTGTTTAGGGGTAGCAGCCGCAGATAAGGGAGCATCCATTGCTCTTGACGTTCTGGGCGCTATTCCAGCCGTCGGCAATGGGGTGTCGGCAGGTGCTGGAATCGTTCGTGCCGGGATCGCAGTCAATCACGTAATCACAAGCCCGGCTTTCGCTATTGGCTCCGGGATATACGGGGCTTATGGCGGCGTGACGGCTGGGCCTGAAGAGGCCACGGATTCGCTCGTAGGCTCAGCTTCGGCAGGAGCAGGTATTGGACTGGTGTTGGCCGATGCGTCTTTGGCGGGGACAAAAGCGATTCCCATAGTTGGCAATGTCGTCTCTGGCCTCACGGGGCTGTGGGACGGCTATCAGGCTTATCAGAAGTATCAATCCTGCATGGCAGGCCACTGATGGGAGCGGGCATGTTCGATTACGAGGCTCCCAAAGAGAAAAGTCCCACCGATTGGACAGGCCCCATCATCGTGGCGATGTTAGCGCCTCTGTTTTTCCTTTTCGTTTATTTGGGCAAGGCGGAGATGGGATTTACAGCATGTCTCATCTTAGGGATGTTCATGGTCGCCGTCAGGCTTCGCTGGAAGCTCAGGAGGTACGCTTGGTTCTGGGCAACTATCATCTTCGTCCTGCTGCTTCACATTCCATTTTTGTTTTTGGTTCACTGGCCGCAGACCCATGTCCCCACCATCGTCTATTCGTTGCCGCTGGGGATCGGGGATTTCCTGGTTATATCGGGTGCTATTAGCCTCGCCCAAAAGGTCTTTTCGAAAACTGGTTCTTCGGATGACGAAGACGCATAACGCTTCCAGGCCGCTCTTCGGGGCGGCCTTGGCGTGTTTACATCTGTAAACAGCAGTGAGCCGTTTCCGCCGAAGAGCACGCCGCTAAAGCGGCGGATGGGATAGGGACACGTTTCCCCCAGATGGGAGCTGCGCAGTAACCTTGGGTTGCTGTGCGGTAACGCAGAGGCGACAAGCAGCGTCTAAAAGAAAAACATGCTCTGGGTAGCAAGCGGCCTGGAGCGGGGCGCACGTTGCTCTCGGTGAGCGCAGATGAGCCGACTCCCCTTCGATCCAACACGCAGAGATTTTTCTTTTAGCTGCCCGTCTTAGCCCGAGGCCGCACGGCTCGCCGTGCGGCCTTGCGGCGTCTGCCGCCTTGGAATCCCAACGCCAGGGGTGCGCGATGAAGCGCGAAGTGCGGAGCAAATCTGTAGGGACCAAAGTCTCGGAAGCGGAGCTGCGCGTCTTGGAGTCGCGGGCCGAGCACGCTGGAGTGACCTTGTCGGAGTGGGTGCGGGATGTGCTCTTGGGGTCGAGCGTGGAGACGGGCACGATGGCGGCGGAGCGGGCGATCCTGGCCGAGGTTCTGGCGATGCGGACCATCGTGCTGAACTTCATGCTGAAGGTGGGCGAAGGGAACCCGATCCCGGAGGCGTCGAGCAAGAAGCTGATCGAGTGGGCGGACGCGAACAAGATGAAGCGTGCGCTTGAAATCCTGGTGAAGAGTTCGGCGCGGGAGGAGCGGATGCAGTCGGCAGCGCCCGAGCCGGCGTTGCCGCAGCAGCCGGTCGCGGCGGCGGCGGAGGTCGTGAGCGCCTGCCGGTGAGGGAGAACCTTCGATGAAGTATTTTGAAATAGCCAAGGCGCATCGCCTTTTCAACTGGGCAATTCTGGTCGTTGCCGTCGCAGCTGTTCCTTTTACCCATGGAGTTCTTGAATATTGCGGACTGATTCTCGCTGCAATTCTGTTGACAGCGCTCAACAGAACAATTGCCCGAAAGCGTATAAGAACTGGCAGCCCCAAGTGATCTTGCGCCCCAAATAACGGAAAGCCAGAAACTGCCGTCGGGTAGCCCACGCTAAACTGCCCCGTCCTACCTCGACTAGGCGGGGACCTCCGACAGCCAAAGCTGCACCTACTCCTATGATGGAATCATGCGGCTTTCGTCGGCCAGTTGCGGCTCGCAGGGCAGCCAAAGCTACTCCTACGACCCGTTCGGCAACCTGAGCAACTCGGCCAACCTGCTGGGAACGTCGTTTGAGCCCCTTTATAGCAACACCACCAACTGCATCACGAACAGCGGCGTGGTGTACGACAGCGGCGAATCGAACGGCCCCGGCAACATCACTACCGACAACAACGGATATACCTACACATGGGACTCCTTCGGGGACATGCTGACGGTCGACACCGGCTCCTACACGGCGACGCAGACCTTCGACGCTTTCGGCCGCATGGCGGAGACCTCGTTCGGCTCCAGCACCTCGCAGTATCTGTACGGGCCGGTGGGGCATCCGGCGTGAGTAGGTGCGATCCGCAGTTTTCGGAATTGTCGAGGCCTTCTCCGCTTTGCTCCCGAGACGCGCCGGCATCGGTGGGGCTGCGCAATCAGGAAGAACCGTCGGTCACCGCATCGAAGCTCCGGATGTTATTGGAAATACGTATCTTATCCGCCGACGATTGCGAGCATTTCCCGGCAAAATAGTCATTGCTCCCTGACTGAGATGGGCCTATACTTCCGCCCGTCCCTAGTTCGAGGTCAAAGGAGCGCATTCTATGTTCAAACCATCCTTGCTGAAATCGAGCCAGGCGGCTTTGTGTCTCCTGGTTTTCATTGCATTCCTTCGCCCACTGGCCGCACAGGATGATCATCGCGGCAAGATTCTCGGAGGCTACTTCGAGGAGTGGAGCATT
>JASHTH010000704.1 GCA_030040655.1 Acidobacteriaceae bacterium
ACCGTGCCGAAGTAGTAGGCAACCGGTTTCAGGTCGCGATTCACCGGCGTTTCCGCACGCGGCTGCAGCAATTCTTCGATCTGCGCCATACGGTCGGGCGCCATGCGATAAGGAATGAAGTACTCGCGGACATACTGCGTCTGCAAATGCCGGCTTTGCAATCTCGCGATCAAGACCTGCGGATCGCTGGTCACGACGCCGTCTTGCGCCGAAGCAAACAGATGCAGCGTTTCGCCGGGAACGACGGCGACGTCGGGAAACACTTCTCGAAGGGTCCGATGAATGCAGCGCAGGAACGCTGCCAGCTCCGTGCCGACGTGTTCTTCCGATGAATGCAACTGAAGCGCGAGCAGCCCTCCCGGCGCAAGGTGCTCGCGCGCCGCGCGGAAAAACTCCTCCGTGTAGAAACGATTCCACTGCGCCGTCTGCGGGTCGGGAGTGTTGACGATGATCGCATCGAATCTGCTGTCCGCAGTCTTGAGGAAAAGCCGTCCATCCGCGTAGTGAACGTGAACCCGGCCATCGGCGAACGCAAGCGCGGATTCCGTCGGAAAGAACCGCTCGTATTCCGAGATGAGCGCGGGATCAAGCTCAACGTAGTCGAGCCGTTCGACGGCCGGATGCTTCAGCGCTTCGACGAGGCTGCCGTTGATTCCGCCGCCGATGAGAAGCACATTCTTCGGATTCGGATGCTCGAGCAGCGCATAATGCACGGCTTCTTCCGCCGCTGCCGGATCGGGCACGTTTGCCACAATCGACCCGCTGTCGTACACGCTGCGCATTGCGCCGGCTTCGACAACGGTAAGCCTGCCATAGATCGAATCCCTCCACCCGAGCACCTCGAATCCGCTCCACAATCGGTCTTCAGTGGTTCGTTCCAAATGCGCCGCCAAGACCGCGACCAGCGGCTCCGCGATGACCGCTGCACACAGCGCCAGGATCGCCAACGGAACGCCTCGAAATCCCCCCATCAGCCAGCATGCCGCTGCGGCATTCAGAACGAGCAACAAAGCGGCGATCTGGAATGGACTGAAGAAGTGCAGCAGAAGAATACTGGTCAGTACGCCGCCCAGCCCGGAGCCTGCGGTTTCGAGCAGGAAAGCGTAGCTTGTCGCCAACCCGCCGGAAACCGCCCCCTCCTGCCGGTAGAATCCCGTCGCGAGCGCGAAAAGGCTCCCCGAGAGGCCGCAAAACACGCTCAAACACGCAAAAGACACGAGCGCCATCGGAATCGGGCCGAGCAACTCGCCGGGAACGGCCTGGAAATGCACTCGCGCTTCGCGGAGTACCCAGATCGTTAACGGCAGGCTTAGCCCGGCGGCGCACTGCGCGAAGGCGATCGGCGCGCGGAAAGCTGTTCGCTTCCGCGCCAGCCGGCTGGTCAATGCGTTGCCCGCGGCCGTCCACAACAACCAGGTCGCCAGCACTACCCCCAGCGAAAGCTCGTTGCCGTTGAAGAGGACAATAACCTCGCGCAGGAGCACGATCTGCCCGGTTATGGCGCAGAATCCCACCAGCACCAGGACCGCCTTTGCGGCAAAGGCCGATTGCAGCCGTGGTTGGCTCGACTTAGCTTGCGCGGGCGCTGCCATGGAAAGTCCCCGGCCAAAGAGCCAAGCGTTCGCCTGCCTCTGGTGATCCGCACTTTATCTCGCGTTCAGGACCGCCGCAGTGACCGTTACTACAGTCACCAAGTGGTTGAAAACAATGCAATTGGCTGGTGATAACCGTCACTGCGAGTGCCCGCTAGCGGGCGTACCTTAGTGCGGGCCTTGAGGTGGGACTTCGCAGCTGGAAGGGCTCAACCCCAAGGCAACGGCGGCGGGCTCGAACTGGGTTTCGCCAGCGATTTCAGCCGCGCGGAACGCGAACCGGAGGCGCGTAAAAGGTGACTTGGTCTGAAGAATATAACCGAAAGCGAACTACAGCCTTAATGGCATTGCAAGCGGTGCGCTCCGGCGCGCGCGTATGGATTCAATCCGGATGCGGCACGCCGTCGGTGCTGGTGGATGCGCTGGTGGCGCGCGGCCACGAACTGCGCGACGTCGAGATCGTCCACATGAAGACGTTGGGAAGCGCCGAATATACGAAGCCCGAATACAAAGGCCGGTTTCGCCATCGCGGTCTCTTTCTCGGCGCCAACGTGCGCGAGGCCGTCGCCGAAGGGCGAGCGGACTACACACCCATCCTGCTGAGCGAAATCGAGAATCTCTTCGAAACCGGCGCCATGCCGCTCGACGTTGTGCTCATGCAGGTCTCGCCGCCGGACTCGCACGGATTCGTGAGCCTGGGCACGACGGTCGATTGCACGCTGACCGCGGCCCGTCATGCCAGGTTCGTCATTGCCGAAGTGAACGACCGCATGCCGCGTACGCACGGAGACACATTCCTCCATGTGAGCGGGATCTCTGCAGTCGTCGAGACCTCGCGCCCGCTGCTCGAGTTCCCCACCGACTCGTTTACTGATACGCATCTCCGCGTGGCGCGCAACGTCGCGTCGCTCATCCCCGACGGCGCCACGCTGCAAACCGGCATCGGCGGAATTCCCGAAGCGGTGCTCGAGTGCATTCGCGACAAGCGCGACCTCGGCATCCATACCGAAATGTGCTCCGACGGCATCATCGAGCTGATGGAGTCGGGCGTAATCAACGGCGAGCGCAAGTCGCTGCACAAGGGCAAGGTGGTTGCGGGCTTCGTGCTGGGAACCCAGCGCCTCTTCGACTTCATCCGCGAGAATCCCAGCTTCGAATTCCGCCCCATCCGCTACACCTGCGATCCGTTTGTCATCGCTCAGAACGACCGCATGGTCGCCATCAACTCGGCGATCCAGATCGATTTGACCGGCCAGGTTTGCGCCGATTCGATGGGAACGACGCCGTACAGCGGGTTCGGCGGGCAGCTTGATTTCATTCGCGGAGCGGCGCGCTCGCGCGGCGGCGTGCCCATCATCGCTCTGCAATCCACCGCACAACAGGGCAAGGTTTCGCGCATTGTCCCGGTTCTCGAACCAGGCGCTGGAGTCGTGACCTCGCGCGCCGATGTGCATTATGTGGTCACCGAACACGGCATCGCTTATTTGCATGGAAAGACACTGCGCGAGCGCGCCGAGGCGTTGATTGCGATGGCCGAGCCGAGGTTCCAGCAGGAGTTGGAGGAGTTTGCCGTGCGCGCGCATTACCTTGAGCACGGCCGGCCCGTGGGCGCCTACGCGTAAGCGCGCCCTGAGAGGAATAGAGCTATGGATAAATTGAAACCGGATCGGGGCTTGCTCAAGATCGACGAAAACGAGTGCAAGGGCTGCGGCCTGTGCGTCGAGGCTTGCCCGCCCAAAGTGATCCGCATCGGCGACAGCCTGAATCACTGCGGCTACCGCGCCGCGATCTATATCGGCGCTGGCTGCACAGGTTGCGGCATCTGCTTCATGGCCTGCCCTGAACCGGGCGCGATCACCGTGTTCCGGCTCGTCGACCGGCGCGCGACAGCGGTCCCTGTTCCGCACGCGCAGGTGGAAGGAGCGGTGTCATGCGCAAGCAACTGATGAAGGGGAATGAAGCGATCGTCAAGAGCGCCATCCTCTCCGGATGCCGCGCTTTCTACGGATATCCGATTACGCCGGCGAGCGAGATCACCGAAGCGGCCGCTTTTTATATGCCAAAAACCGGCGGAGTGTTTCTGCAGGCCGAGAGCGAAGTCGCCGCCATCAATATGCTCTATGGCGCGTCATCGGCCGGCGTGCGCTGCATGACGGCTTCCAGCGGCCCGGGAATCAGCCTGATGCAGGAGGGCATCAGCTACATGGCCGGCGCGGAACTTCCCTGCGTGATCGCGGATATTACGCGCGGCGGCCCGGGCCTGGGCAACATCGCCTCGGAGCAGAGCGACTACCACCAGGTGGTGAAGGGCGGCGGCCATGGCAACTACCACACCATCGTGCTCGCTCCACATTCTGTCCAAGAAATGGCGGACCTCACCGCGCTAGCCTTCGAACTCGCGGACAAATATCGCAATCCTGTCGTATTGCTCGCCGACGGCTTCATCGGACAGATGATGGAGCCGGTCGAGTTTCCCAAGCGCGCCGTCGCGCCCCGCCTTCCCCACTGGGCTGTGGCGGGAACCGCCGATTCGCGTGGCAATCTCATCAGTTCGATTCATCTCGGTTGCGATGAGCTGGAGGCGCATGTCTGCAACCTCGAGGCCAAGTATCGCCGCGTGGAGCGCAACGAACCGCGCGCCGAAGACTGGTATGCGAACGGCGCCGAAATCGTACTGGTCGGTTACGGCATCGTCGGCCGCATTCTGAAAGCGGTAACGGCCGAGGCGCGCGCCTCTGGCCTGAATGTTGGCCTGCTTCGTCCTATCACGCTGTATCCGTTCCCGTCGCTGCATTTCCAACGGCTGGCCGCGCGGGGGCGCGTCTTTGTTGTCGTCGAGATGAGCAACGGCCAGATGGTCGACGACGTGCGGCTGGCGCTCAACGGCGTGCGTCCGGTGGAGTTCCTGGGCCGCGCGGGCGGCAACGTCCCCACGCATCACGAGGTGCTCGCCCTCGTGAAAAAGCTTGCCAAGAAATATTGCCCGGCGCTTGAGCCGGAGGAGTTGGCCCATGTCTAGCGCAATGGACCTCGAATACACCGCGGCGCAGTCCAAGCCCAAGGCATTCTATGAGAGTTTCGAGCGCAAGGAAGAGCTGCGCCACCAAACGCACTACTGTCCCGGTTGCGGCCACGGCATCGTGCACAAGATGCTGGCGCGCGCCATCGACGAGCTCGGCATCCAGGACCGCACGATCCTCATCAGTCCGGTCGGCTGCTCGGTCTTCGCTTACTACTACTTCGACGTCGGCAACGTGCAGGCCGCGCACGGCCGCGCTCCGGCTGTGGGCACGGGCATCCAGCGCAGCCGTCCCGGCAGCATCGTAATCGGCTATCAAGGCGACGGCGATTTGTCCGCGATCGGCTCGGCGGAGATCTTGCACGCGGCCAACCGCGGCGAAAACATCACGGTGATCTTCGTCAACAACGCCATCTACAGCATGACCGGCGGGCAGATGGCTCCCACCACGCTGCTCGGCCAGAAGAGCACCACCACACCCGACGGCCGCACTGCGGAGCACGAGGGGCATCCGCTGCACATGAGCGAACTGCTCGCCACGCTCAGCGCGCCTGTCTATATCGAGCGCGTTGGCTTGGGCGACAACAAGCAGATAGCGCAGGCCGCGCGCGCCGTCAAGCGCGCCGTCGAGAATCAGGTGCGCGGCCTGGGCTTTTCGCTTGTCGAAGTGCTCTCGCCCTGCCCCACCATTTGGAAGATGCCTCCGGTCGAGGCGCAGCACTGGGTGCGCGACGTGATGGAGAAGACGTTTCCGCTCGGTGTCTTTGTCGATCGAACCAAGGAAAGCCGGCCCAGGGCGGCGACAAACGCTGCGCCGGCGCTCGAAGAGATCCCGCGCATCCTCGGCACCCGCGACGAGGATGCAGATGCGATCGATGACGTTCCGGCGTTGCGCGCCCAGGAAGTGGATCTCCACGTGCGCGTCTCCGGCTTCGGCGGCCAGGGCGTCCTGCTGCTCGGCGAAGTGCTGGCCGAAGCGGGCATGGACGCGGGCCTGGAGGTTTCCTGGCTGCCGTCCTATGGTCCCGAGATTCGCTCCGGCACTTCGAATTGTCACGTGCGCCTGGCGAGCTCTCCCATCGACTCGCCGCTGGTGACACACCCCAACGTGCTGGTCGCCATGAATGAGCCCTCGCTGAAAAAGTTCAGCGCCGGCGTCCGGCCCGGCGGCTGGATTCTCTACAACGGCGCGACGCTTCCAGCAGAATACGAGCGCCAAGACATTCGCATTCTGGCGCGCGACTTCACGCGCGAGGCCGACACGATCGGCGATCCGCGCGCGGCCAACATGGTCATGCTCGGAGCATTGCTCGAGATCGCCGGGACGCTGCCGCAGGCGAGCATCGACGCCGCTTTGCGCCATTGCGTCAAGCAGCCGAAGTGGATCGATCTCGACGAGCGCGCCCTCGTGCTCGGGCGGTCGCTATGCAAACAGTTCCTGGAAAGGGGTGCGGCATGAAAGCGGGTGCGGATCCGGATCTCATCGTATTTTTCGACGGGAAATATGTGCCTTTGAGCGAGGCCCGCGTCGGCATCCTGACCCACGCCCTGCACTACGGCACCGGCGTCTTCGAGGGCATCCGCGCGCATTGGGACGACGCCCAGCACGAACTCTTCCTGATGCGCCCGCGCGATCACTACCTGCGCTGGAAGCAGAACTGCGGCATTCTCCGCATCCAGGTGCCGTTTACAGTGGAGGAACTGAGCGCCATCACGGTTCAGTTGATGCTGCGCAATGCCCTCCGCTCAAATGTCTACGTGCGCCCGTTGGCTTACAAGTGCGCCGAACGGGTGGGCGTAAGCACCGACGACCAGGACGCCTTTGCCATCGTCGCGCTGCCCTTCGGCGAATACCTGCATAGCGACAAAGGCGTGCATGCAGGTGTAAGCTCATGGCGCCGGATCGAGGACAATGCGATCCCGGCGCGAGCCAAGATCTGCGGAGCCTACGTGAACAGCGCGCTGGCCAGCGACGAGGCGCGCCAGAATGGGTTCGATGAGGCGATCTTTCTCAACGAAAACGGCCAGGTCGCCGAAGGCGCCACCTGCAACATCTTCATGGTTCGCAAAGGAGAGCTGATTACGCCGTCCGTAACCGACAATGCGCTCGAAGGCATCACGCGCGACTCGGTGATGGAGCTCGCGCGCCGCGAGCTCAGTCTCCCCGTTGTGGAGCGGTCCATCGACCGCAGCGAACTTTATGTTTGTGACGAGTTGTTTTTCACGGGAACGGCAGTGGGCATCGCTCCCATCGTGCGCGTCGATCGTCGCCCGGTAGGAAAGGGCGCGATCGGCGTGGTGACCAACGCGTTGCGGCGGCTGTACTTCGACGCCACGCGCGGGCACTTGCGGAAATATGCTTACTGGCTGGTCCCGGTCTACCAATCGCAGCAGGGAGAAGGGAAACAAGCCGCTTCTCTCGTTGAGATCAATGCCGCTTGAGCCGGCAACTCCTGTCGGCCCAGGCAAGGAGGATGAAACATGCTCACAACCACGTCCGTATTGAACGCGTATGACGTTGCCCTGGAAAACTTCGATGCGGCAGCCGATGCCCTGGAGCTCGACAACGATACGCGCGAGATGATCAAGTATCCTGAGCGCGTGCTCACCGTCAGCGTGCCCGTCCGCATGGACGATGGACACATTCACCGTTTTGAAGCCTATCGCGTGCAGCACAGCTCGGTGCGCGGACCGGCCAAAGGCGGCATTCGCTATCACCCCCAGGTCACGCTCGACGAAGTCAAGGCGCTGGCCACGTGGATGACCTGGAAATGTGCCGTCGTCAATATTCCGTTCGGCGGCGCCAAGGGCGGCGTTACCTGCGATCCCAAGCACATGTCGCAGCATGAGCTCGAGCGCATGACCCGCCGCTACACCAGCGCCATCCTTCCGCTCATCGGGCCCGAGCAGGACATTCCCGCTCCGGACGTCTACACCAACCCGCAGACCATGGCCTGGATCATGGACACCTTCAGCATGACCAAGGGCTATGCCATTCCCGGCGTGGTCACCGGCAAGCCCATCAGCCTGGGCGGCTCGCTGGGACGCAACGAAGCCACCGGCCGCGGCGTCTTCTACACCATCCAAAGCGCGTGCGAGCATCTCAAGACGCCGCTCAAAGGCGCCAGGGTGGTGGTTCAGGGCTTCGGCAACGCGGGCTCGATTGCAGCCCAGTTGCTCCATGAAGCCGGAGCCAAAATCATAGCGGTCAGCGACTCGCGCGCCTGCATCCTCGATCACAATGGCCTGAACATTCCCGAGCTCATCCACATGAAAGAGCTCACCGGCCACGTCGAGGGATTCCCGGAGAGCGAGCCCATCGAGCCCGAGGAGTTGTTGGCCCTGGAGTGCGACATTCTTGTGCCGGCGGCCCTCGAAAACATGATTCACGCGGAAAATGCGCCGAAAGTCCACGCCAGAATCGTTGCCGAAGCCGCCAACGGCCCGGTGACGCCCGCGGCCGATCGCATCTTCGAGCGCAACAACGTGTTCCTGATCCCCGACATTCTCTGCAATGCCGGCGGCGTGACCGTCTCCTACTTCGAGTGGGTGCAGGATGAGTCGCACCTGTTCTGGGAGGCGAAAGACGTCTACAATCGCCTGGAGCGCGTCATGAAGACGGCCTTCCGCGATGTGCTGAAGATCCACCTGGAGAAGAAGGTCTCGATGCGCATTGCGGCCAACATGCTGGGCATCAGCCGCGTTGCCGAAGCGGTAAAGATCCGCGGCATCTACCCGTAAATTCGGTGCGATAACAAACCCGTGCCCCATCCTTTCGCCTTCGGTTGGCGAAAGGGTGGGACCCACCCCGTTTTGGGAGATTTTGTATCCGAAGCCGCCATCGCCAAGTCGACGCGACCAGCCCGGGGTCCCCAACGACTTGTGTTCGTCGTTGGGCGGGACCGGCAGGGAGCGGCGACCTCGAGCATCGTAAGAGGGGAAACACTATTTCCTAAAACGGCCTACCCACAAGATCACAGCCGCCCCATCTTTCCCGCGTTCTTTGGCGGGAAGGTTGAGATCATCTATCCGATC
>JASHTH010000705.1 GCA_030040655.1 Acidobacteriaceae bacterium
CTTGAGTCGTGCCGAAAAGTGCAAAAAATGATCGGGGCTTTAGCCCCTGAGGAATCCGCGCGGGCTAAAGCCCGCTCGAAAACCGAGCATAAGGGGCGCCTTCATCGCCACGACTAAAAGTCGTGCCCTGTTACAAGACCTCTTTATCCGGGGTTTTCCGCGGCCTGTGAAGCCTCTAGGCTGCAAATCGACTCAGCGCCATTTTCCGCCATCGCTGCATCGCTGCGATAGAATCTGCATCCAACGCAACAAAATGCAGTCGCGGCTCGCACGAGCCGAGGGAGATCGAAATCCATGGCAAAACTTTTGCTTCACTGGGTGTTGAGCGCGTTGGCTCTCCTGGTTGTCTCGCACCTTGTGCCCGGCTTTTATGTGCGCGGCCCGGTTCCGGCGCTGGTGGCTGCGCTCGTCATCGGATTCCTGAATGCGACGCTGGGCTTGTTTCTGAAGATCGTCACTTTACCCCTCACCATTCTTACCCTGGGCCTGTTCCTGCTGGTCATCAACGGAATCATGATCCTGCTCGCCTCGGCGATCGTGCGCGGCTTTCATGTCAACGGATTGGTTCCTGCCTTCTGGGGCGCGGTGGTGCTGGCATTATTGGGCATGCTCATCCGCGCGGCCACGAAGAAGGAATGATGGTTGATAAATTCAGGCGAGACCGGATGCGCGACCCCCCCGTCTAATTCAGCAGCAGGTTCTTGACTCGTCGTTGCGCAACCTGCCAAGCTCGTTGTGGCATCTTATCCTCGATAAGGGGCAGTCAGAGCCGTTGTATCCCCAATCAAAAGAACAATCTGCGATGGCGCCGGAGACGAAGCGATTCCGCGAGAGGATTCGTTTCTCGTTTCTCGTTTGAGCTTTGTGCGCGGAGAGCTTAGTGGCTGAGAAGGAAGAACAGTCAGGTGTTGAGCAGCTTGGCCAGAACAACTGGTCGCGGCCGCCACGAAAGCGGCACGGCTGGCTATTGTGGATCGTCGTCTTTCTCTTTGCCGGAGTGACGGCAGTCGTGCTGTACGCGATTCACAAAAGTGAAGAAACTGCTGCAGCGGAACAGAAGGCCAGACAGCGCGCCCGACCGACCGTGACGGTGACCGTGGCCGGCGCGAAGAAAGGCGATATCGGCATCTACGTCGACGCCATCGGTACGGTGACGCCGGTCTACACTTCGACGATCACGGCGCAGGCCAGCGGCGTGATCACCGCGGTGCACTATCGCGAAGGCGAGCAGGTGAAAGAGGGCGACCCGCTCATCGATATCGACCCACGTCCCTACCAGGCCCAGGTCGAGGAGGCCGAGGGAACGCTGGACCGCGACACCAATCTGCTGGCGCAGGCGAAGATGGATCTGGACCGATATCGCGTGGCCTGGGCGCGCAACAGCATCAACAAGCAGCAGCTCGACGACCAGGAGAAACTCGTCCTGCAGGATGAAGGAACGGTAAAGAACGATCAGGGCGTGGTGGACTTAAACAAGGTCAACCTGAGTTACTGCCATATCGTGTCGCCCATTGCCGGTCGCGTGGGCCTGCGGCTGGTCGATCCCGGCAATGTGGTGCAGGCCAATGGAACCACGCCGCTGGTCGTAATCACGCAGATGCAACCGATCACCGTGATCTTCGCCATCGCCGAGGACGCGCTGCCGCAGGTGGTCACGCGGATGCGCAAGGCGCGCACGCTGCCGGTCGAGGCCTGGAACCGCGACAGTACCGTGCAGCTGAGCACGGGCAAGCTCTTCACCCTCGACAACCAGATCGACACGACCACCGGCACATTGAAGCTGCGCGCCATGTTCGACAACAAGAAGGGCGAGCTCTTCCCCAACCAGTTTGTCAACACGCGGCTTTTGGTCGACACCCAGACCGGCGTCACGCTGATTCCGTCGGCGGCGGTCCAGCACAACGGTGATACGGCGTTCGTGTACACGATCGCGGGCGGCCAGGCGAAGCAAACCACCGTGACCACCGGCGTCACGGATAAGGGCATGACCGCCGTCACCGGAATCGAGCCTGGGGACGCGGTGGCGACCAGCAGCTTCGACAAGCTGCAGAACGGCAGCGCCGTCACCATCTCCAAGAACGCCCAGGCGCCTGCCAATCCAAACCGAGGGAGCGCTCCGTGAGTCCTTCCGGGCCATTCATCCAGCGGCCCGTTGCCACATCGCTTCTGATGGCCGCGATTCTGCTCGTGGGTATCGTTGCGTTTACCCAGTTGCCGATTTCTGCCTTGCCGCAGGTGGACTACCCGACCATCCAGGTGGTCACGTTCTATCCCGGCGCCAGCCCCGACGTGATGGCCACCACGGTGACCGCGCCGCTGGAGCGGCAGTTCGGCGAGATGCAGGGATTGAGCCAGATGACCTCGACGAGCTCCGGCGGCTCGTCAATCATCGTGCTGCAGTTCGCGCTCAGCCTGAATATCGACATCGCCGAAGAGGAGGTGCAGTCGGCCATCAACGCCGCGCAGAGCTTCCTGCCTTCCAACCTTCCCACTCCGCCGGTCTACAGCAAGACCAATCCCGCCGACGCGCCCATTCTCACGCTGGCCATCACGGCGGACTCCATGCCGCTATCGCAGGTCGAGGACCTGGTGGACACGCGGCTGGCGCCCAAGTTGTCGCAGTTGAGCGGCGTGGGCCTGGTGAGCATCAGCGGCGGGCAAAAGCCGGCGGTGCGCATCCAGGCCAATCCCACGGCTCTTTCCGCGTATGGACTCAACCTCGAGGATCTGCGCACGGCGCTCACGCAGACCAGCGTGAACACGGCTAAGGGCAACTTCGACGGCCCGCGCCAGGACTACCAGATCAACGCCAACGATCAACTGCAGACGAGCGATCAATATCGCAACGTTGTCGTCGCCTTTCGCAATGGCGCGCCGGTGTTTTTGAAAGACGTGGCCAACGTCATCGACGGCGTGGAGAACACCAAGGAAGCGGCGTGGATGGACCAGACGCCGTCGGTCATCCTCAACATTCAGCGGCAGCCGGGCGCCAACACCATCAGCGTGGTGAAGGAGATCAAGGCGGTCCTTCCCCAGCTCGAAGTCAACCTGCCGGCCTCCATCCGCGTCACCCCGCTCACCGATCTGACTACCTCGATCAATGCTTCGGTCGACGATGTGGAGTTCGAGCTGCTGTTGACCGTCGGCCTGGTCGTGATGGTCATCTTCCTCTTTTTGCGCAGCCTTTCGGCCACCATCATTCCCAGCGTCGCCGTGCCGCTCTCGCTGGTGGGCACTTTCGGCGCCATGTATCTGTTGGGCTACAGTCTCGACAATCTTTCGCTGATGGCGCTCACCATCGCCACGGGTTTTGTGGTCGACGACGCCATCGTGATGATCGAGAATATCGCGCGATTCATTGAGGCGGGCGATCCGCCGCTGCAGGCCGCGCTCAAGGGCGCCGAGCAGATCGGCTTCACCATCATTTCGCTTACCGTCTCGCTCATCGCCGTTCTCATCCCGCTGCTCTTCATGGGCGGTGTGGTGGGACGTCTCTTTCGCGAATTCGCCGTCACCCTGGCGGTCACCATCGTGCTTTCGGCGGTGGTCTCGCTTACCCTCACGCCCATGATGTGCTCGCGGATTCTCCGCCATAATCCGCAGGAGCAGCAAGGCCGGTTTTATCGCGCCTCGGAGCGCGCCTTCGAGCGCATGATCGCGTTCTACGGCCGCACGCTCAAGTTCGTGTTGAAATATCAGACCACCACGCTGATCGTCGCCGCGGCTACTCTGGTGCTCACGGTGGTCCTCTACATCGTGATTCCCAAGGGATTCTTCCCGGTGCAGGACACGGGCGTGATCCAGGGCATTTCGCAGGCGCCGGCGTCGATCTCCTTCGACGCCATGGCGGAGAAGCAGAAGGAACTCGGGCGCGTCATTCTTCAGGACCCGGCGGTCGAGAGCCTGTCTTCGTTCATCGGCGCCGACGGCACGAATACCACGCTCAATAGCGGACGATTCTCCATCAACCTCAAGCCGCTCGACCAGCGCGATCTCGATGCTTCGGAAGTCATTCGGCGGCTGGCGCAGAGCCTGAAATCGGTGGAGGGCGTCACGCTCTACATGCAGCCGGTGCAGAATCTCACCGTCGATGATCGCGTGAGTCGCACGCAATTCCAGTACACGCTGGAAGATCCCGATCCCGACGAACTCGAGGAATGGACGAATAAGCTCGTCGCCCAGATGAAGCAGTTGCCCGATCTGGCCGACGTAGCCACCGACCAGCAGACCGGCGGGCTGGCGGTCTCGCTCATCATCGATCGCGTGACCGCGTCGCGGCTGGGCATTGCCCCCGCGACCGTCGACAACACGCTCTACGATGCCTACGGCCAACGGCAGATCAGCACGATGTACACGCAGTTGAACCAGTATCACGTAATTCTGGAGACCACGCCAAGCTCGCAGGCCGGGCCCATCAAGCTGAATCAGCTCTATATTCAGTCGAATGCATCATCGGGCACTTCGGGGCCGGGAGCTTCGACGTCATTTGCCGCTTCGGGCTCGTCGTCGGCGGGCTCTAGCGCCACTACGACTTCGGTGGCCTACACGCCGTCCTCGTCGGTGCTCACTGCGCCTTCCAACGTGATCGCCTCCAATGTCGGCTCCAGCGGCAGCGCGACGACATCCAACACCATCGTGAGCACGTCGGCGGCGAATGCCGTGCCTCTAAGCGCGTTCACGCACGTGGAGCGCACCACCGAGGCGCTCTCGATCGATCACCAGGGACAGTTTCCCGCCGTCACCATTTCGTTCAACCTGGCGCCGCGCGCCTCGCTGGGCGCCGCGATCAAGGCCATCGAGAAGGCGCAGCAGAGCCTGGATATGCCGGCCAGCATCCAGGTGGGCTTTCAGGGCACCGCCGCGGCCTTCGAGGACTCGCTCACCAATGAAGGCCTGTTGATTTTGGCCGCGCTGGCCGCCGTCTACATCGTGCTCGGCGTGCTCTACGAAAGCTTCATTCACCCGATCACGATTCTCTCCACGCTGCCCTCGGCCGGCGTGGGCGCGCTGCTGGCGCTGATCTTCTTCCGCCAGGACCTGAACGTCGTCGCCATCATCGGCATCATCCTGCTGATCGGCATCGTGAAGAAGAACGGCATCATGATGGTCGACTTCGCCATCGAAGGCGAGCGCGAGCGCGGCAAAAATGCCACCGACGCCATCTTCGAAGCCAGCCTGCTGCGCTTCCGGCCCATCATGATGACGACCATGGCGGCGCTCCTGGCCGGCATTCCCCTGGCCTGCGGCACGGGCATGGGCTCGGAGCTGCGCCGCCCGCTGGGCATTGCCATGGTGGGCGGGCTGCTGCTCAGCCAGATCCTCACGCTCTACACCACGCCGGTCATCTACATCTTCTTCGACAGCATCGGCCGGCGCTTCGGCATGGCTCCCAACAAATCCGTGGCCGGAGGGCGTGAGGCCAGGGAGGGCGCATGAACATCTCCGCGCCCTTCATTCGCCGGCCGGTGGCCACGACGTTGATCACTGCCGGCGTGCTGCTTACCGGGGCCATCGCCTTCAACGTGCTTCCCGTTTCGCCGCTGCCGCAGATCGATTTTCCCACCATCTCCGTCTCCGCGAGCCTTCCCGGCGGCAGTCCCGAGATCACGGCGTCGTCGATCGCCACGCCCTTGGAGCGCCAGTTCAGCCACATCGCCGGCATCACCGAGATGACTTCGTCGAGCCAGCTCGGCAGCACCAGCATTACCCTGCAGTTCGATCTCAGCCGCGACATCGACGGGGCGGCGCGCGACGTAGAGGCGGCGATCAATGCGGCGCGCACCTATCTGCCGCAGGATCTGCCCGCCAATCCCACCTACCGCAAGGTGAACCCCGCCGACGCGCCGATCGTCATCCTCGGGCTGACCTCGGACAAGTACGACAGGCCGACGCTCTACGACGAAGCGTCGTCGATCATGGCGCAGCGGCTGTCGCAGATCGAGGGCGTGGGCGAGGTGGTGGTGGGCGGCGGCGCGGGGCCCTCGGTGCGCGTGGAGGTGAACCCCACGCTGCTCGAGAGCTACGGACTCACCCTGGCCAGCATCCAGTCGGTGCTCAGCCAGCAGAACGCGCACGAGGCGACGGGCCAGATCACCTTCGGCGACACCACGGCGGACATCATTACCAATGACCAGATGCATCATGCCGATCAGTACAAGCCGCTCATTATCGGCATGCACAACGGCGCCGCGGTGCGGCTGGAAGACGTGGCGGACGTCGCCGAGGGCGCCTCAAACATCCGCACGGCCGGATATCTGAACGGCATTCCTTCGGTCACCGTGAACATATTCCGGCAGCCGGGCGCCAACATCATCGAGACCGTCGACCGCATCAAGCAGGCCATCCCGTCGATCGAGGCCTCGATTCCGCAAGGCATCCACACCACCATGGTGCTCGACCGCACCACCACCATCAAGGCGTCGGTGAGCGACGTGGAGCGCAGCCTCGTCGGATCGGTGCTGCTGGTGATTCTGGTGGTCTTTGTTTTTCTGCGCAACTGGCGCGCCACGTTCATTCCCACCGTCGCCGTTCCCGTTTCGCTCATCGGCACCTTCGGCGCGATGTACTTATTCGGCTTCAGCATCGATAATCTCTCGCTGATGGCGCTGACCATCGCCACGGGATTCGTCGTCGACGACGCTATCGTGGTGATGGAAAACATCTCGCGGCTGCGCGAGTCGGGCATGTCGCCGATGAAGGCCGCGTTCCAGGGATCGGAGGAGATTGGATTCACGATTCTTTCCATGAGCACGTCGCTCGTCGCCGTGTTCATCCCCATCCTGATGATGGCCGGCATCGTAGGACGGCTCTTCCGCGAGTTTGCTATCACGCTTTCGACGGCCATCGCGGTTTCAATGCTGGTTTCGCTCACCACCACGCCCATGATGTGCGCGCACCTGCTCAAGGACGAAAGCGAGATGAAGCACGGTCGCCTCTACCGGCTGAGCGAACGCGCATTCGCCGCGCTGATGAACGGCTACAGCCGCACCCTGAACTGGGTGCTCGCACACCCCGGGCCCATGCTGACCATTCTCCTTCTGGTTGTCGCGCTCAATGTCTATATTGCGATCATCATTCCCAAGGGCTTCTTTCCGCAGCAGGACACAGGGGTGATTGTCGGCGCGGTACGCGGGCCGCAGGACGCGTCGTTTCCGGTGATGAACGACTCGATCCTGCGCCTGGTGAATGTGGTGAAGGCCGATCCCGCGGTAGCCAACGTGAACGCTTACGCCGGCAACTCAAATTCGGCGTTCATGTACATCGCGCTCAAGCCGCTGAACGTGCGCAAGGTGACGGCGCCGCAGATCATCGACCGGCTGCGGCCCAAGCTGAACCGTCTCCCCGTGGCCTCGGCGTTTCTGCAGGCGGCGCAGGACCTGCGCATTGGCGGCCGTTCAAGCAATGCGCTCTATCAGTACACCATCCAGTCGGACAACGTGCAGGACCTGGCGCACTGGGGCCCGATTCTGCTGGCGGGAATGCAAAAGCTGCCGGGATTTCAGGACGTGAACAGCGACGCGCAGAACCAGGGCCTGCAGGAGCTGCTCGACTACGATCGCACCTCGGCGGCGCGGCTGGGGCTGACGCCGCAATCGCTCGATCAGTCGCTTTACGGCGCTTTCGGGCAGTCCGAGGTCTCGCTCATCTACACGCAACTCAACCAGTACTACGTGGTGCTGGAAGTAGCGCCGCCCTATTGGCAGAGCCCCGAAGGATTGAACAACATCTACCTCAACACCATGGGCAACGGCGTGACTCCGCTCACCGCGGTGACCACCGCCAAGGCCAGCACCACGCCGCTGGTGGTCAATCACACCAGCACCTTCCCTTCGGTCACGATCTCGTTCAATCTGGCGTCGGGGATGTCGCTGAGCGACGTGACGCGCGAAGTGAGCCAGATGCAGGATCGGCTCAGAATGCCGCCGACGGTGCGCGGATTCTTTGCCGGTACGGCGGAAGCCTACCAGGCCTCGCTGGCCACCGAGCCCTACCTCATTGCCACGGCGTTGCTGGCGGTCTTCATCGTGCTGGGAATGTTGTACGAGAGCCTGGTGCACCCGCTGACCATTATCTCCACGCTGCCCTCGGCCAGCGCCGGCGC
>JASHTH010000706.1 GCA_030040655.1 Acidobacteriaceae bacterium
CAGGCCGCGCGCCACTACGTGAAGAACGGCAAATTCACCGAAGGCATTCTCAATCGCATTGAAGCCGTCGTCCGCGCCTTCGACCCGTGCCTGAGCTGCTCGTCGCACGCGGTGGGGCAAATGCCGCTCGCGCTCACGCTGCTCTCGCCCCTTGGCAAAGTGCTCGACCGGCTCGCGCGCGGCTGATTCGGCCTTGCAATCAACCGTGAAGCAAAAACGGGGTGCCCCAGGTCCCTGTGTCGGGACCTGGGACTGAAGCGGGTGCCCCAGGTCCCTGTGTTGGGACCTGGGATAAAGTACAGCTGTTGCCACACACGCAAATTCGTGTGATCTGCGCGTTGAGTGAAATCGACTTGGCCATCCGAAGACAATGAATACTCTTCCCATCCGCTGTCTCGTCCTCGCCTGCGGCAATACGCTGCGCGGCGACGACGGCGTCGGTCCGTGGCTCGCCACATGGGCTCGCCAGCGTTTTGCCGCCGAGCCCGAGGTTCGGATCGTCTCTCGCCAGCAATGGACTCCCGAGCTCGCCGAAGAGATCGCCAACGCGCAGTCCGTGATCTTCCTCGATTGCTCCATAGCCTCAACTCCCGGCGCCGTCAATCTCGATTCCGTTGCCTCGGCCGCCGGTGGCTGGGCGCTCGCCACCCACCATCTCGGCGCGTCGGAGCTGCTTGCGCTCGCCCGCGAGCTCTACGGCTCCGTTCCTTCTCACGCATTCCTGCTCACGGTCGGCGCTGGCTCGACCGAGATGAGCGAGCGCTTCAGCGCGGTTGTCGACGCCGCGCTGCCTGAGGCATGCCGCCTGCTCGAAGAAGCAGTGTTGCGCAATCTCCGCGAATCCTAAACGGCGCCGTGGAGTGAACCGCGAGGGCGCGTTGTGATAACAGTCACTGACGCATGTTTTGTGCTCCAGTAAGCTCATCGCACGGTTGCGTTCGTGAACACCGCGAACCATGACGACTGAGCCTGTCCACGCCGGCGGCACCGTTGCTCTCGAAGGCGAGCAACTCGATCGGCTGATCACCGCTCTCAGCGAACGAAAATTCGAAGTGCTTGGGCCGAAGCTACACGATGGCGCCATCGTTTACGACCGTCTCTCTTCGCTCAATGATCTTCCTTCCGGCTGGTCCGACGAGCAGTCGCCCGGCAAGTATCGTATAAAGCGTGGCAAGGGAGATGCTCTCTTCGGCTACGTGGTAGGCCCGCATTCATGGAAGAAGTTTCTCTACCCTCCGGTGCAGCGAATGTGGCAGGCGGAGCGAAACGGCAAGGGCCTCCACATTCTTCCCAACCACGATTCGGCGCCATCGAAGTTTGCCTTCTTCGGCGTGCGTCCCTGCGAGTTGAGCGCGCTTGCCATTCAGGACAAGATCTTTCTCGGCGGTCCTTACGTCGACCCCGGATACAAGGCAAGACGCGAAAACCTCTTCCTCGTTGCCGTCAACTGCACGCAGCCCGGCGGCAACTGCTTCTGCGCCTCCATGAACACGGGGCCCAAAGCTGTAGCCGGTTTCGACCTCGCGTTGACTGAGCTCTCGCAGGACGGACATCGATCGTTTCTCGTCGAAATTGGCACGGCGGCGGGCGCTGCGATGCTCTCCGGAATTCCCCATCGTCCAGCCACCGACGCGGACAAGCAGCTCGCCGAGCGCGTGCTGGCGCACGCCGCGCGGCACATGGGCCGCAAGCTCGATACTCGCGACCTCAAAGACCTTCTTTATCGCAACTACGAGCACCCGCAGTGGGACAAGGTTGCCGAGCGTTGCCTCTCCTGCGCGAACTGCACCTTAGTATGCCCCACATGCTTTTGCACCACCGTCGAGGACTCGACGGATATTACCGGCAATCACGCCGAGCGCTGGCGGCGCTGGGACTCCTGCTTCACCGTGGATTTTTCCTACATTCACGGCGGCAGCGTGCGCGCCACGCCGCGATCGCGCTACCGCCAGTGGATGGTGCACAAGCTGGCCGCGTGGCTCGATCAGTTCGGCGTCTCAGGCTGCGTGGGCTGCGGGCGTTGCATCACCTGGTGCCCCGTGGGGATCGACATCACCGCCGAAGCCAGCGCCATTCGCCAAAGCGACCAGGCCAAAGCTCCGGCGGAGCAAGGCAGGGAATCGGAATGATTCACACACTGGAACCGATCGTCGAGCAGCATCCATTTTTCCTGGGCATGGAGGAGAGACACATCGCGCTGATTGCCGGCTGCGCGAAAAACGTCCGCTTCGAATCGGACCAGGTCATCTTCCACGAGGGCGAACGCGCCGATCATTTCTACCTCATTCGCCAGGGTCTGGTCGCGGTGCAGTGCGTCATCCCGAACAAAGGGCTGACCACGGTGCACACCGTGGGGCCGGACGAGGTATTGGGCTGGTCCTGGCTCTTCGCTCCGCATCGCTTCCATTTCGACGGGCGCGCGCAGCAGCCCACGCTGGCGCTCGAGTTCGACGGCAAGTGCCTGCGCGGGAAATGCGATGAGGACCACGATCTCGGCTACGAAATCTACAAGCGCTTCACGCAGATCGTGACCGAGCGGCTCGAGGCCACGCGCATGCAGCTATTGGATGTTTATGGCAAGCGCGATTGAACAACCCGAAATCGCGGCCGCGGCGGCTGCGGCGGACCCGATGCTTCCCGCGCTCTACAGCATCCAGCGCGTGCGCCAGGAGACCGACGACACGTTTACGCTGGAGCTGGTTCCCGAAGACTCGCATTCCTCCTTCGGCTTCCGTCCGGGCCAGTTCAATATGGTCTACATCTTCGGCGTGGGCGAGGTGCCCATCTCCATCAGCAGCGATCCCGGCAGCCTTCCCATGCTCAAGCACACCACGCGCGAAGTCGGCACCGTGACCCGCGCCATGCGGCAGCTCAAGCGTGGCGACGTAGTCGGCATTCGCGGCCCTTATGGCAGTTGCTGGCCGGTGGCAAAGGCGGTCGAAAGAGATGTTGTGATCGTTGCCGGCGGAATCGGCCTGGCGCCGCTGCGTCCCGCGCTCTACCGGTTGATGGCCGAGCGGGAAAAGTTTCGCAAAATTGTGCTTCTCTACGGCACGCGCACGCCCGAAGACATCCTCTACCGCCAGGAACTGGAGCACTGGCGCGGCAAATTCGATCTCGAGATCCAGGTTACGGTCGATCGCGCGGCCAGCAACTGGCGCGGCAACGTCGGCGTGGTAACGACGTTGATTCCCCGCGCTCCGTTCGATCCATCCAACACCTTTGCGCTGGTCTGCGGCCCCGAGGTCATGATGCGTTTCACGGTGATGGAGCTGGAAAAGCGCGGCGTGGCCACCGAGCGCATCTACCTTTCGGCGGAGCGCAACATGAAGTGCGGGATCGGCTTTTGCGGGCATTGCCAGTTGGGTGCGGTGTTTGTGTGCAAAGACGGTCCGGTTTTCGCGCTCAACCAGATCGCGGCTATTCTCGGCAAGTCGGAGATATGACATGGCTCAAGGCAAACCCAAGCTCGCGGTCTGGAAGTTCGCTTCGTGCGACGGTTGCCAATTGAGCCTGCTCGATTGCGAAGACGAACTGCTCGCGGTTGCCGGAGCGGTGGAGATCGCCAGTTTCCCCGAAGCCACGCGCGCCACGGTCAAAGGCCCCTACGACATCTCGCTCGTCGAAGGGTCCATCACCACGCCGCACGACGAACAGCGGATCCACTCCATCCGGCGTTCTTCGCGATTCCTCGTCACCATCGGCGCCTGCGCCACCGCCGGCGGCATCCAGGCCCTGCGCAATTTCAAGGACGTCAACGAGTTTACTTCGCTGGTCTACGCGCACCCCGACTACATCCAGACGCTCAAGAAATCCACGCCCGTCACCGATCACGTCTTTGTCGACTTTGAGCTGCGCGGCTGCCCCATCAACAAATACCAGCTCATCGAAGTGCTCAGCGCGTTGCTGCATGGCCGCAAACCCAACACACCGCCGCACGCGGTCTGCATGGAGTGCAAGCAGCGTGGCGCCGTGTGCGTGATGGTGGCCCATGCCATTCCCTGTCTTGGACCGGTTACGCAGGCCGGCTGCGGCGCGCTATGCCCGAGTTACGCGCGCGGCTGTTATGGATGCTTTGGACCCAAGGAGACGCCCAACACCGCCTCGCTGGCCGCGGGCTGGGCCGAACTGGGCGTGAGCAACCGCGACCTGATGCGCGCCTTCCGGGGGTTCAATACCTATGCCGAGCCATTCCGCAGAGAAAGCGAAGCGCATGAAAAGTAAGACGATCAAAGTCGACATGCTCGCGCGCGTGGAAGGCGAAGGCGCTCTCTCGGTGAAGATCTCCGGCCAGCAGGTGACCGATGTCAAATTGAAGATCTTCGAACCTCCGCGCTTCTTCGAGGCGTTTCTGCGTGGACGTAAGTTTTACGAAGTGCCCGACATCGCCGCGCGCATCTGCGGCATCTGTCCCATCGCCTACCAGATGAGCTCGTGCCATGCCATCGAAGACGCGTTCGGCGTCCAGATTGCCGGCCCCATCCGCGACTTGCGCCGGCTCATCTACTGCGGCGAGTGGATCGAGAGCCACGCGCTGCACATCTACATCCTGCACGCGCCCGACTTCCTCGGCTACGAAGACGCGCTCGCCATGGCCAAAGACTTCCCGGAGGAAGTGAAGCGCGGCCTGCGTTTGAAAAAGACCGGCAATGAGATTGTCCACGTGTTGGGCGGCAGGGAAATTCACCCCGTCAACGTGCGCGTTGGCGGATTCTACAAAGTCCCGCAAAAGAAAGATCTTTCCGCACTCGCTGAGGGATTGAAGGTAGCGCGAGACGAGGCGCTCGCTACCGTGCGTTGGGTTGCGGC
>JASHTH010000707.1 GCA_030040655.1 Acidobacteriaceae bacterium
GTGGTCGGCGCGGTGACGGCGATCTCCATCACCGGCGTGGCCGCGGGCGTGGCGGCGCTGATCATCGCGCTGGCTATCACCAACGGCATGCGGCGCGATCTGCAGGATCGCCTGATCGGCTCAACGGCGCACGTGCAGTTGATGCAGGTAGACCAGAAAGGCATTCGCAACTGGCGTCCAATGATCGAACGGTTGCGGCACGTTCCGCATGTAACGGCCGTCTCCGGCGAGCTCGACGAGCAGGTGCTCGTGGCACGCGGCGCACGTTCCGGGGGAGCGCTGATCGAAGGGATTCTGCCGGATGAAGAGCGAACCGTCAGCGACCTTCTCGCCAACGCTACGCCAGGCGCGGTCGCAGCGCTCGAACCTGAACGGCCGGGATCTTCTGGCCCGGGCGGCGAAATTCCGCCCATCATTCTCGGCCGCGATCTGGCCGAAACGATCGGCGCAGCCGTAGGCGATTCGGTGCTCGTAGTCAGCCCGCAGGGCGAGCTTACACCCGTCGGCATCATCCCCAAGTTCGTTCGTTTTCGGCTCGCGGGGGTCCTTCACACGGGCTTCTATCAGTACGATTCGGCTTGGGGCTACATCCGATTGGCCGACGCGCAGAAGCTATTCGACGAACCGGATCTGTTGTCGGTGGTCAGCTTCAAGGTCGACAATCTGAACCGCGCGCCCGAGATTGCGCAGTCGATCGAGCAGGCTGCAGGCAAAGGATTCATGACCACGAACTGGACGGAGCAGAACCGGGAGCTCTTTCGTGCTCTGACGGAGGAGCGGGTGGTCACGTTCATCGTCCTCTCTCTCATCGTCATCGTCGCCGCGCTGAACATCCTCATCGCCCTCACCATGATGGTTATGGAAAAAACGCGCGATATCGCTGTAATGATGAGCTTCGGCGTGGCTCCGGGACAGGTGCGCCGTGTCTTTCTGCTCGAAGGGCTGCTGATCGGCGTTGTGGGAACGGCGGCGGGTCTCGTGGTGGGGTACGTCGCATCCTGGGCCGGCGGACACTATCACTTCATCCATCTCTCGCCCGATGTCTATTCCATCGACACGCTGCCCTTCGCCGCGAGCTGGACCCACGGCGTGATTGTCTCTGCCGTCTCCATCGGCATCTCGCTGCTGGCGACGATCTATCCTTCGTCGGCGGCTGCGCGAGTGCTGCCGGCCGAAGCGCTGCGGTATGAGTAAGGACACAAATCTGGTCAGGCCCGGCAGTTTAGGACACAATGGCTCCAGTGCTGTTTGACGCCCAACCCAGGAGCACCAAATGCCCAAGTACGTCATCGAGCGGGAGATTCCGGGAGCAGGGAAGCTCTCGCCGCAAGAGCTGAAGGCCATTTCGCAGAAATCGTGCGGAGTGCTGCGCGGCATGGGACCCCAGATCCAATGGGTCCAGAGCTACGTGACCGACGACAAGGTCTACTGCGTCTACATCGCACCGGACGAGGCTGCCGTGCGCCGCCACGCGGAACAGGGCGGATTCCCCGCCAACCGGATATCCCAAGTGCGGACGACGATCGATCCGGCGACGAGCGAGTAGCGGCTGCGCGCCTGGGCCTACCCAGACAGTCTACTTCGGCGTGATGATGCCGCCGAGGGCGTGGCGCCGCGGCAGGACAATGCCGCGATGATCGACCTCCGGCTTGAAGAGCTGACCGGAATCCGGCAGGGTCAGCCGCTCGGTCAGAGCCCCTCCACATGCCGGGCACCAGTCGGCCTTCGTTTCCGGCGCAAGCACGGCGTGGCAGTGAGTGCAGATGCGCTCCATAGCACCAAGATACATGCAGGCCAGGTCGAGACCTGGCCACCGGCCCGTCGCTTACGCCGCCGACCGCAACTGGCGCGCGATGCCGGCCGCCCAGGCACGGATCGCCTCCCAGTCGCGGGCGTCCAGCGGGGTCTTGCTTAGCTCGCGAAGGGGGGGCATGAAGCGCACGAGGCTGAGGGGGAATCGCAGCCTTTTCATATCGAGCCGGCCGGCGAAGATGTGAACCTCCGCGGGCTGGAGCCAGGAGTGCTTGGCCAACTGCTGTTTTGCCTGCTCGCGCGGCACCTCAAAGTCCTTGGGTGCGGCGGTCCAGGGTCCGAGGACAAAGAACCACGGCCGCATCGACGACAGCACATGCCGGTTTCTGGCCAGAAAATGGTGCATGGCGCCGGGAAGACGGCCCATATAAAGCGGGGAGCCGAGGATGACCGCACGATAGTCGCCAACCAGCAGCGGATCTTGCACGCGGGCCACTTTGACGGGCAATCCGGCTTCGCGTAGAGCGTTTCCGACGGCTTCGGCGACCTCCGCGGTCGATCCGGAGCGGGTGACATAGGCGACGAGAATAGGTGATGGCATATGACCTCCTTGCTTTGGGCATTTTGAGCTTCATGCCGGAATCCGGAAGTGAGGGCCATCACAGTCGGGCGATCGTGGCTGGGGTTGCCCCGGCCCTTCTCGGCGCACGGCGGAGAGCGAAAAGGGCGGGATTCCGATTCTGGGCCAATCCCGCTGCAACGTTGCATTGACATACTCCCGGTACACTAAATCCATGCATCCTCCGGTTCGGCTTGTGGCGGTCGACATGGACGGCACGCTTCTACCCACCTTCGGGCAGGTGGTGAGCCGCCGGAGCGCGGCCGCGCTGCGGGCGGTTCAGGAGGCTGGAATCGCCCTGACAGTCGCCACGGGACGGCGCGCGGCGTACACCGCGCCGCTGCTCGAGGGCGTGGGCCTGCGAGCGGAAACCCCCCTGATCACGTCGAATGGTGCAGTGACCCGAACGCTGGCGGGCGAGGCGATCGACCGCTGCCACCTCGACGCCCGGGTGGCGCGCGGCCTGTGCGGGATCTTGCGGCCTTTTGGAGCCGTCGTTTTCACCTTCGACCGGCCGGGGAGGGGCGAGTTGGTTTTAGAGAACCTGGAGCAGGCGCACGGACGGATTGCCATGTGGGTTGAGGCGAACCGCAATGCCATCGAAGTGGTTGAGCCGCTGGAGCGGGCGCTCGAAAATGGCGACGATCCCATTCAAGGCATGGTAGCCGGCAGCATGGACAAGATGAAACAGGCAGAGCGGGCGTTGAGGGCGAGCGAGTGGAGCGAAGCCTGCGAGTGCGTGCGCACAGAGTACCCGGCGCGGGATCTTTCCATCGTCGACCTGCTGCCGCCGGGTGTCTCGAAGGGATGGGCGCTGGAGCGGCTGGCCGCAAGGCTGGGCGTGGACCGCAAGGAGACGATGGCCATCGGCGACAATTGGAACGACCTGGGCATGCTGGAGTGGGCCGGGCAGGCCGTCGTAATGGGCAATGCCGCGGACGAGCTGCGCGCCATGGCTAAGTTGCGCGGTTGGAAGCAAGCTCCGCTGAACGACCATGACGGAGTAGCCCAAGTGCTCGAGAGCATGCTCGCCAGACAGACGGCGGTGAAGGCTTGATGGACCGGGTATCGGCAAAAAACGGATTCGCCTTGCTGGCCGCGGTGCTGGCGAGCGTCGCCGCGGCGGTACCGGCGGCGCGCGCCGCCGAGCGCGCGACGCTGCGCAACGGCTTCCAGATCCAGTGCAGCCATCATGCCGAAGTCGACGGGCGCGTTCGGCTCTTCGATGGCGCTGGCGATGAGAATTACATCGAGCTGGGACCCGATGAGATTGTGTCGTTCGAGAGAGTCCCCGATCCCGCAGCTGTTCCGCAAGACTCGACCCTCGAGCCCGCGCCGGAGCACGCCCAGGTAGCCGCAAGCGGCGCGGGCGCGCGTCTCAGCTCCGAGGACCTGCGCGAGATTCTCAGCAAGGCGGGCCAGGCGCATAACCTGGATGTGGATCTATTGGCGAGCGTGGTGAAGGCCGAGAGCGGCGGCAATGCGCGCGCCGTAAGCCGCGCCGGCGCGCGCGGGCTGATGCAGTTAATGCCCGCAACGGCCGCCGAACTCGGCGTGAAAGACAGCTTCGCGCCCGAGCAAAACGTCAGCGGCGGAACAGCTTATCTCGACGCGCTGCTTACCGATTATCACGACAACCTTGCTCTGGCGTTGGCAGCCTACAACGCCGGACCGGCGGCCGTGGCGAAGTATCGCGGCATTCCGCCGTACGGCGAGACGCGGGCGTATGTGGCGCGTGTGATCCACGAGTTCAATCGCCGCTTGCGCGCGCGCCGGACGCCGGCTCTGGCGACGAACAAGCTCCCGGCAGAACGAGCCACCCAGGCGATTGCCTCGGCGGCGACAGTTCAGCCCATTTCATCCCGATGACGGTTCCCGGCGCTTCCCCGGATAGAATCAATCCATACCGATCACCGGGAGCGGAGACCGTTTGAAGAAGAATCATTGGATTCTGGGACTGATCGTCCTGGCCGCGCTGGCTGCGCTGTTTGTCTGGGCGCGCCAACGCATCCACTTCGATTTCGGCGTCTTTGGCGCGCAGGTGGCGCGGGCCGACTGGAGCAAGATCGGCATTGCCACCGGCTGCATCTACGTCGCCTACATCTTTCGCTCCGCGCGCTGGGCGTTGTTGCTCCGGCACATCCGCAAGGTTGGGGCCTTTTCGCTCGTTGGCACACAGGTCATGGGATTCACGGCGGTGGCGCTGATCGGGCGCGTAGCCGACCCGGTGCGGCCCTACCTGGTTGCCAAAAAGACCGGACTGCCCCTCAGCAATCAACTCGCGGTTTACATCGTCGAGCGGCTCTTCGACGCCGGCTCGATCGGTCTGATTTTCTCGATTGCCATGATCTGGATCCCGTCGGCTGACGTGTTGCGGGCCATGGCCCACTCCGGCATGATGGCCAGGCTGGCAGTTCATCACCAAGAGTGGGCCTTGTTCGGCGTGCGCTTCGGCGGTCTTGTGCTTACCCTTCTCGGAGCACTGTTCCTTTTCACCATCCGGCTCGCCGGAGGCGCCGTCGCCGCGTTTTTCGAGAAAGGAGTTGGCCTCGTCTCCAAGAAGCTGGGGCACGCCGTCGGCAGCAAAGTGAGGGCATTTCATTCCGGGCTCGATATCATACGCTCCTTTTCCGACTTCGCGGTGGCCGTCTCGCTTTCGCTCAGCATGTGGGCGCTGATCGCGTTTACCTACTACGAAGTGTGCAAAGCCTTCGTTGCCAGCCCGCAACTGGTCGCCATCACCGCGCCCAAGTGCGTGCTGCTGATGGTCGCCAGCGGCGGCGCCAGCGTCCTTCAGCTTCCGGTGCTCGGCTGGTTTTCGCAGATCGGCCTGGTCGCCGTGGTTGTCGCGGCGGTGCTGGGCGCGGCGCCCGAAGCGGCTACGGCCAGCGCCGCCATGTTGCTGGTGGTGACCTTCCTGGCCATTGTTCCGGTGGGACTGATCTGGGCCCAATTCGAGCACGTGAGCCTGCGCAAAGTAACGGCCGAGAGCGGAGAGGCCGAGGCAGAGTTCGGGGCCGCCCATCCGCCGGGCGCGGAACTCGGCAGCGAAAATTAGCGGGGATGTCAGCCCGCGGGGAAGAGCGGCGTTTGCTCCGCCGCCAGGGAGCGATCGTCGTTGACCGACTGGATCTCGGGCTGATGGAAGCGGACCGTCTCAGGGCCGACTGAGCCGCCCGTAAGCAACATGCTCATCGCTTGCTCCATCGTCATCTCCGCATCGGTCACGCAGCGCAGGGGGAGCACTTGCAGGATAGCCGAAGTTGGATTGATGGCATTGGGCAGCAGTACGGCGGCAAGCGGTTCGCCGGTGGTCGTGTCGGTGAACGTGCGGGTGAGGAATCCGATGCACTTTTGGCCGGGAATGGGGAAATCGATGAGCACCACGCGCTGGCTGGTCTCCTTTTTCCCCGTCATGTTGTCGAGGAGCTGGCGCACGGAGCCGTAGACCTTGGCCACCAAAGGCAATCTGTCGAGCGCGGACTCAAAGAGCGCGAAAGCCTTTCGTCCCACGACCTGCGATGTGACACGGCCCACCACGTAGAGCACAATGAGCGTGAGCACGATGGCCAGGATGAACCGAACCGACGGCCGGTTGACCGCGGTCTCAGGAAAAAGGGTTCCCATTAGCCAAATGAGGGGCAGACCCGCCTTGGCCAGAATGCCCAAAAGAAAGCTGAAAATCAGGTAAGTTACAAATAGCGGCGCAATGGTAACGATGCCGGCCAGGATATTGCGTTGCAGGCTGCGCAGCGTATGGGCGAGGGACGGGTTCAAGCGAGACTCCTGGGGATGAGAATACGCGAAAAGCGCACCAAGAATTCCGGCCGATGCGGGCTCACCGATCGCCGGCTCAGAAAGTCGCTACACTCGTTTCGGCGCGAAGGTTGCTAAAGGCGGAACTCGATGAATTCGAAGCGGCAATACCAACCCGGAAGCCGTCGTAAACCCCTATATAGTGTAAGTGGAAGGTCGCGTATGGGCGAGTCTGAGGCCGTCGAGCAAATGGTCGAGCTCAGCGAGGGCGAGCCGCACCCTGTCGACTTGCTGGTGAATCTGGTCAACGCCGAAAGCGGCGGCGCGGCCCGCCGGACGGTTGGATCGGATCAGGCCATCGCCGAGGAGAATCCCCCCGTGCCCACGCCGCCACCACCCGCCCCGCGAGAAAGCCCGCGCATTGAGGAAGTGCCGGCGGCGGCGCGCGCGCTGGCTGCCCAGCCTTCCGACGACGCCGCGCAAGAGCTTTCCGGCCTGCTGCGGGCCATCCGTGCCGTCCGCTCGGCCCTCCCCGTCGTTCAAAAGCTCCTGCCCTTGCTTGACGGCAACGTGCTTGCCGCGATTGCCAACGTGCTCACTCCTCGACCCCAGGCGTTGCCGGCGCAAAAAGCGGTCGACACGGCTCCTCTCGAAAGCAGTCTGGCCGACCTGAAAGGACAGCACCAGGAGCTGCGCAGCCGCGTTCAGGAACAGAGTGCATCGTTGCAACGAATCACCGAGCAACTCGAGCAAGTGCGTGGGATTGCCGATCGCAACAACGATGATCTGGAGGGATTGGTCGAAGAGCTCAAAGCCGCCGGCAAAAAGATGAATATTGTCGCCTTCCTCGGTTTTGCGCTGCTGGCAGCATCCATTGCCCTGAATGTTGTCCTATATCTTCAGGTCCATCACCTGTTGCCCTAGGCGCGGTTTTGATAGGGGCTTAAGCCGGTTTTCATATAGTCAAATGCATTGTTTTTGTTACAAATACAATTTGGCCTTCCTCAGATTACTTTTTCCGAGATCGTGATGTGAGTCATTGCCAGCCGTATTTTCGCAGGGCTAGTATTCCGCATAGCTCGACCGGGTAAAGCCACTCACCCGGCACTCAAATCCGCTATGCAGTTGTTCCCAAGTTCACAGAGCTTTACCAACGAAGCGGCGCTTACCGGCGCACGCAGATGGAGTGTCTCGCCATGGCATGGTATGCCTACTGCATCGGTGAAAAACAGGCTTTTCCGGAACTAGCTCGACATCGCAAACCCGTTCCGATGGAATCGGTCGTCGGAGTCAGCGGCAATCAAGTTTTTCTTTACCCGGCAAGCGATTTAGCGATCATTGTCAGTGAGCACAATCCCCAGGAGGCATTGAACCAGAAGGCCGGCGTGGATCACGCGCGGGTGATCGCCGACTGTTTCCAGCACTCCACCGTGCTGCCCTTCCGCTTTGGAACCGTCTTCAACGACGACGAAAGCTTGCGGAAGTCGATCCGTTCGAATCAACGGCAGTTCCTAGGCAATATCGACAAACTGCGCGGCAAGACCGAAATGCACCTGAAGATCCTGGTCGACGACTGTTGCGGCAAGGAGTTGGAGCGTCATTTGCCGGCCGAAGGCGTAGGGCGCGAGTATCTATCGAACCTGCGCGAAAACGCCGCCCGGCAACGCGAGCGGCAAACGCGGGCGCGCGCGGTTGCCTTCCAGATGCATCGCCTGTTCATGCCTCTGGACGAAGAGGTGAGCTGCCGGCTGACCGAGAACGGAAAGATGGTGCTCGACATCGCGCACCTGATCGACCGGAAATACGTGGAACGTTATCAGAACAAGTTCGCTACCACGAGCGCGACGATGAAAGAATGCGCGTTGCAGCTCTCGGGGCCGTGGCCTCCCTATCATTTCGTGCATCGGCTTACGCGGGCAACGCATCCGCACCCGATCGCGGCGCAAGCGCCGGCGGTGCGCGTTCCAGAAGCCGTGGGGGCGATGGCGTAGTAAAGCAGGGTCGGGGATCAGAGATTATGGCAGTTTAGGAAATGATGTAGCCGGAGAAGAGACGCCAAGTCGACGCGAACAACAGGGAGGGGCGACCTTGAGCGGCATCCAAGCGGAGACACTACTTCCTAAACTGCCCTTAACACCATAACGAGATTGTCAACCACGTTGCCAGAACGCAGATGCACTTTCAGCTGGAGATCTCGGCTCTGACCGGGTCTCTCGGCCGTCAGGTCAATCCGGCGAAAGCCTTGCGTGGCGCACTGAGCAAAGAGCCGCCTCAGGGCGCGCGCCGCGTGAGCACGAACGACTTGCGTCGGTCGCTGGAGGCGTGGTCGATCTGCTTCCAGAAACCGATGAAGTAATCGACCGCGGAGATCGTCGAGACCAGAACGGTAAAATACACGCCGGCGATGGCGATCCAGCGAACGGGAATCACCAGCGGTCCGAAAATCCAGTTGTCCCAGCCGTGGGCCAGAATCGCCGAAACCACGGCGACGATCTGGATGACCGTTTTGAGCTTGCCCAGGTCGCTGGCCTGGATGGTGAAGCCCTCGGAAGACGCGATGGAGCGAAGGCCGGAAATGAGGAACTCGCGCCCGATGATGACGACGGCAATCCAAACCTTTACGACGTCGGGGTTGTAGGCCACCAGGGCCACGATGGCCGCCGTGACCATCACTTTATCCGCCAGCGGGTCCAGAAGCATGCCCATGGTGGTGATCTGGCCGCGCTTGCGTGCCAGGTAACCGTCCACGCCGTCGGTGATCGACGCCAGGATGAAAAGGACGGAGGCGGAGATTTCCTGCGCACCGCCGGATTTCCAGGTAAAGTGCGGCGACAGAATCCATAAGAGCAGCGGGATCATGGCGATCCGGCTCATCGTGATGGAGTTGGGAAGATTCAATGCAATCCTCGGGCGACCCCGTCTGCTGCCATTATAGGAGCGTTCCATTTCGAGAATCGGCGGGATCGGCGCACCTTTGGGGGATTTTCCCCACTTGCACCGGATTTGCGAGCGAACGGGGCCTGAATGCAGCGCGTTTGGGTGCAGCCCGGCATCCCGTGCACAGCATCGACACATTGCTTCTTCCCAACGCGGGGCGGAATGTGACATTCTGCCCGAGCGCTCCGGACACTCCGCGTTCCGACCGGCTCGATCGTGCCGGGATGTCGCAGCGGATGAATCCCCACCCGGAAGCGACTCTCGGAGGTCAACCATGCGCAATCGCCAAAAAACAACCGGAAGCGCCGCCTTGGTGTCGGCGACAATCTTGGTCGCTGCCCTCATTTCGGGCGTCGGCCGGGCGCAACAAACCGAAGAGACGGTGGTCCGCAACCACATTACCGTGACCCAGGCCGATCTCGACGCGGCAGCCGCCATACGATATTCGAGCTTCCATGTGATGGCCGCCGGAATTCCCGGCGCGAAGGAGAAAGCGCGTGCGCTTAACGAAGAAAACGCACGCCGGGCGGCAGAGTTCGAGGGCCGAACCCTTGAGCCCGAAGCGGCGAAGCCGAAAGCAACCTTGCTCCAGCCGTATTTTTACCCGGCCGATGTGGTCAAGGGAGCCGCAAAGGCCGCGACGGTGGCTTCGGCGGTGAATCATGCGGTCTACATCAACTTGCCCAGCAAGACTACCGTCGCGCAGGAGTGGGGCGATCCCGAAGGCTTCCTGAACGATTTGTTCAAGAGCACGTTCATCCATCTCACCGATCAGTACACCGGTTCGACCACGGATAACTACACCGTGGGCGCAAACGCGTCGGCAACCTATGCGCTCTACGCCGGTGGTAATGTGATCTACGAACACGAGCTATGGGCGATTGTTCATGGCGTAATCATCTCCAATCCGAAGGACTATGGCACGGGCACGGGCCATATCTATCACCTGTTTCTTCCCAACGGCACCGACACGTGCTTCGACGAAACTGCCGAGTGTTATTCCCCCGACAATTTCGACGATTGGGTCTTTTGCGCCTATCACGACGAGGTGCAGTTCAAGGACATCGGCACGGTATTGTTCACGGTGCAGCCTTATCAGAACGTGGACGGGTGTGCCGTGCATCAGCCCAGTCCCAACGGCAAGCTTGTCGACTCGACCGACTCCGTGCTGGGACACGAGACGTTCGAGACCATTACCGATTGGGATCCACCGAACGGATATACGAACCAGACCTCGCTCGATTTGCAATTTGCCGAGATCGCCGACGAGTGCCAGCCGTTGACAGACGACAATGGAGACTTTCTTGTGCCGACCTT
>JASHTH010000093.1 GCA_030040655.1 Acidobacteriaceae bacterium
CGCGGCGAGCACACGCAGCTTTTTCGGCTCGATCTGCGCGGCGGCGAGGGCTCGCCGTACGAGCTGAAGGTCATGCCCGCGGTGGATGAGTCGAAGGAGAAAGACGCGATTCCTCCGCCCGGCGGCGAAAAGAGCACGGAGAAAAAGGAAGGAGACCAAACCACAGAGAAGAAGGAGGGCGGAGCCGCTGCGCAAAACCAACCCGCCGCGCCGGAACCGATCGAGATCGACGTGAGCGGCTACGCACCTTCTCCCGACGGCAAATGGCTGGCTATCTGGGCGCGGGATCCCGAGACTCCCGGGGAGAAGAAGGAGAAGGACGCCAAGGCCGACGCTGTCCAGGTGAACGACGAGAAGCACCTGACGCGTCTCTATCTGGCAGCGCTCAAGCCGAATGGCTCGATCGACGGCGCACTCAAGACGATCGGCGTCAATCCCGATGTGCGCAACGCCAAATGGTCCGAGGTATCGGATCATCTGCTGGTGCTGACCGAGCCGCCCAACGACCTCGCCGACCTCGGTCCTGCCGCAAAAGCGCTTTTGGTCGACGCCGCCAATCCTGACAAGCCTTCGAATCTGAGCGCCGTCCCGCCCACCGTGGGCGCCATGGCCCTGTCGCCCGACGAGAATACGATCGTCTTCTCCGCCAAGACCCCTGAGGACGCGCCGCCTGGCTACGACGAGTTGTTTGCCCTGCCCAAAGAGACCGCGGGGGAGAAGATCGTTCCTCTGTCGTCCGGCTTCAACGGCCAGTTGAACGGCATGGCGCTCTTCTTCACGGGCGACGGTTTGCTGATCGCCGAAGCCGGCATGGGCACGCATATGACGCCTGTGCGCCTCGCGCTTGACGGAAGCCACGCGCCGGAGCCGATTGACCTGCACGCCTCCGTCGTCACCGGGCTCAACACCAATCGCGGCCAGACCGGCTGGGTATGGATGGCCGACAGCGGCGGCGAACCCGAGAAACTCTGCTATGCGCAGCATCTCGGCGACGCCTGTACCGCGCTGCAAACGCCGGAACTCGAGCCAGCGCATCTGCGCACAGTCAAGCCGGAGCTGGTTCGCTGGCAGAGCGGAGGATTCACCGTCGAAGGCCTACTCTACCTGCCCGAGCATGCAGCGGGCGCGAAGGTGCCGCTCATCGTCGACGTGCACGGAGGGCCGTTCGGCGCGTGGGAAGATCGCCACGACGTTTTCGCCGATTTTCTCGTCGGTCACGGATGGGCGGTGCTGCATCCCAACCCGCGCGGCTCGTCGAATTATGGCGTCAAATTCGCTGCGGCCAACAAAAACGACCTCGGCGGCGGCGACTACGAAGACGTGATGGCCGGCGTGGACGCCGTGCTGGCGAAATACCCCATCGACTCGTCGCACATGGCGCTGATTGGCTATAGCTACGGCGGCGAAATGGCCGGCTTTGTCGAGGTCAAGACCGATCGCTTCAAGGCGATCGTCAGCGGCGCGCCGGTTATCGACCAGTTTAGCGAGTACGGAACCGAACGCGGCTCGTGGTACGACCGCTGGTATTTCGGTAAGCCGTGGGAGCACATGAGCGACGCCTGGAAGCAGAGCCCGCTGGCGGGCGCCGTGCGGGCGAAGACGCCTTTCCTGCTCATCCAGGGCCAGAGCGATACGACCGACCCGCTGGGACAGTCGGAAGAGATGTACCGCGCGCTACGCCAGGAGGGTGTTCCGGTAGAGCTGGTCACGTATCCACGCGAAGACCATGGGCCGCTAGCCATCGGGTTCTTCGGGCGTCCGTCGCCTGAGCCCTGGCACGGATTCGACGCTCGCCAACGGCTGGTGGAGTTTCTAGAGAAAAACTTCGGACTGCCCGCTGCCGGCCCGGCGCAAGCTGAATCGCAGGGCCGATAGCAAGATCGTCCCGCCGACGGTGGAAGGGAGGGTAATGGGTCGGCTCTCAAGTACCTGCTTGAATGGCGCTTCGATTTGCGGCAGGTGAGGATCGAGAAGGCGGCGCTTTACCGGTTTGAGTAAGGAGCAAGACGCCTGTCGCCTGAGATCCCGCTCGCGCAAACCTCGCGTTTGAGTGTCTGGAGCGAATTAAGGTCCATATCTCGCCAGAATCATGTCGAATCCCCAGAATTGTCCTTTGGCATACGTGAAGGTTCCGTTGCCGTTGCTGATGCCGGTGGCTTCGATGCCAGTCAGGCTGTTGTATAAGACCACATCGTCCTCACCGTTGCCTTCTACATCTTCCAGAACGATGTTGTCGTAGCCGCTGCCCCAGGGCAGATGCACAAAGTCGAAGCTGCCTTCGCCGTTGTTCACGCCGATGAGGCGCTTCGTTTTTGATGAGGCGTCATACAGAATCAGATCGTCTTTGCCGTTCCCTGAGCAGTTGCATAACCCCACGAATGTATAGCCCGGAGCCTGCGCAGCGGTCTGCTGGGTAAAGGTGAAAGAGCCGGCGCCATTGCTGATTCCGGTGTAAAGCAATCCGGAAGCACTGTCATAGAGCGCCACATCGTTTTTGCCGTCGCCATTGATGTCGCCCAGTGCGATCTTGTCGTCACCGGCGGGCCACGATAGAGCTTGAAACCGGAACGTCCCGTCGCCATTGCTCAAACCTATGAAACCTTGTGTGGTTGAAGCGCTGTACACGATCAGATCGGCCTTGCCATCGCCGGTGGTGTCGCCCAAACCGACGAAGGTGTAACCGGGGTTCTCCACGGATTTCTGCTCGGTGTAAGTGAA
>JASHTH010000708.1 GCA_030040655.1 Acidobacteriaceae bacterium
GGATCGTGGCGACGGCGAAAGCGCCGCCCGACGACCGCCCCGGCCCGCTAGTCATGCCCCGGAACTCCATGTAGATTTGTGTGCTCGTCTCGCCCTTGGTTACGGCGCGTTCGGAGAATTTCTCCAGCTTGCCCAACTCGGCGCGGGGAATGCCGAACCCGGCCGAATCTTTGCGGAAGACGAACGAGGTAGGAGAAGCGACCGAAGACCGGACCATCGGCTTCTCATTCACCGCGATTAGCGTCGAGGCGCCATGCATCGGCGGATGCACGGGCCGCACGGGCGAGCTCCCAGGGCCATGAATCCCTGTGAAGATCGGGCCATTGCCGAGCCCCATCCAGGTGCCGCCGGGCATCCATCCATATCCCACACCCGGGCAGTAGTTCCATGCGCCGTAGTTATACGGCATCCATCCCCACGGATAGGGAGATACCCACGAATAACCCGCTCCCTGGTACCACGCCCACGTGCCGTTCGCATACGGATCCCAGGCCGCGCTGGCGAAATACGGGCGCCACATCATGCCGCAGCCTCCGGAATCGTCGAACGCCCCATAATAGGCCAAGTCGCTCACGCCGTAGGAGTAGGGCGAACCGTTCAGGTTGCTCATGTTGGCAAACCGCTCGTGATATTCGGACGAATTGTGGTCCCAGCTGTCGAACGGACTGGACTCGACCTCTCTCGCCAACGTCGGCTCGGACGAATCGTTCAAGGCGAAGGTCACCGTCTTCTTGTGATCAACGTCCATCGCGCCTGACGGCCCCTCAATCCGCACGCTTCCGTTCAGCACCGCGAGCTTCGCTTCGTTCCCCTCCAAATGCAGCCGCACATGACTCGCCGGCAGGAGTCGCACGCTCTGCTCACCGAAGAGCAGATTGAACTCGTTGCCCGACGTCTTCATCAGGCTCACGTAGGCCATCCCCTTCACCAGGCGCACCGAGGAGATCGTCGTGCCCCCCGGCATCCGCTCCAGCGTGGGGAACTCCAGCAGCGAGTCGGGCGCTACGCGCAGCGAGCTGTTGTCTTCGAACTCCACTTCGGCCGCACCGGTTTCCGTCTTCAGGCTGCTCTTCTCCACAACCGGCAGATTGGTAATAGCGGGTTCGAACCCCGACCCATTGTTGCGATCTATGCGCACCACTCCTTTCACCTCGCTCAGGCGCACGATGCGCACCTTCGAGGCCCCGGGAGCGGACGGCGTTGACACGGCGGCGGGAGCAGCCGCGTCGGGTGGGGTTGCGGCGGTCGGGTCACTGGTCTGTGCAGAGATGGTGGCAGCGAGCAACAGAATCGAGAAAGACGCTGTTGCGATGTGGGCAGCGGAGATCTTTCTCATTTCCGCCTCCTTTGTGAGTCCTGGCGGACTCCTGTTCCATTGGAAAGGCCGCGCTGCTCTCCGGTTACGGCCGCTTGTGCCCATAATGCTAGCACGAATCCGATCGCCGCGACGACCTGTCGCCGCGCGGCTCGATCAGTTCTCCAAGTTATGGAAGTCTGGAGCTGGTTGCATCAATACGATCTTTGAGATGGCACGACTTCAGTGGTGCCGCGAAAAGGCGCATAAAAGACGGGGCCTTAGCCCCGGGGGGCGGTTTTTGCTGCCGGCACCCACCAAATATGCAACCAGTTCCAGGCTGAGAAGCCGCTGCGGGCAACGGCTACTCCCACGGACAGGCAGATTCCAAAAGGCAGACAGAGATTGGTAGGTGCGATGAACGACTCAGGGGGAAAACCGGTCCGACTCAGGACGAAAGCGGCGGTTCCGCGTCTATCGACGGTCCGCGATCGTCCAGGCTCCGTTCCTCTTGGCAAAGGTAAAGCGGATGCCCAGCGCAAACGGCACGGGCTTGCCCTCTGAGATCACCGTCACCGTCTCGGTGCAGTTCCAGATGGCGGTGTCGCCGAACATCGCCAACCCCGAAGCCGGGCAATTGTCGGTCACCGTCGCTTCGGGATTGTTCTTGAAGAACTTCTGCCATCCCCGCGCGCTGCCGGGCTTGATTCCGGCGGCCTGCAGCAGCCCGACATCGTGCGAAGCCACCGCGGCATCGAACTGGTAAAGCGCGGCCTGCACCGTGGCGGCCTGTTCCGCAGGCTCGTACGCGGCAGCTATGGGCTCCGCGGCCGGATAGACCGCACTTTGAGCCAAAGCGCTGGGCGCGGTCGCAAGCAGACCGGCCGCTGAAATAAGGGCAAGAAAGAATCCGAGCGATTTCATGGATATCCCTTCTTTCTGCGCGCCGGCTTGATCCCCGCCGCGCGAGAGTCAAAGCAATATCTCTCTTCTTTCTTGCCACGCCCCTTCCCGAATCGCCATCCCTCTTTCCGGCTATGACGTTTCTAAAGTCACGAGAACCTTGTGCGGGTGCCAGTCCGGAGCGAGATGGGGCCGTCTCTTCAGAATTCGAATGGAAACAATCCATGGGTGCCCCAGGTCCGTGTGTGTTCGGACCTGGGATCCGAATATCGATCGGGTGCCCCCAGGTTCGGCGCGCAGTGTCTTTGCGCCTGACCCGGGTACGGGAGGGCCCGGCCCTCAGGCCGTGCATTCTTTGGCCCACAACAACTCTCGTGGCTTTAGCCGCCGGAAGCCTGCTCCGAGGAATCCCACAGTTTTACAGCTTCACAGCGTGCGAAATTTTTTCCCGCCGCGGGTGCAGGTAAGTTGTTGATGCGGGGCCGATTGGCTCTCCTGGACTGACCCCCAAAAGTGAGACAGCCTAAAATGGCCGCATTTGCAGGGAGGGGAGAACTGCAAATGACGAGGAAAGGGGTAGGCTGGCATCCGCAGGCATTTCGTGAGATGGCTTTGGAGCGTCTTCGTACCTGCATGCATATAGGGAAGCTTTGCGGGGAGCTGGGAATCAGTCCGAGCACGCTGAAGAAATGGCGTCGGCAAATGCAGGCGCGGCAGGAAGCGGGGCCGGCCACGGTGGCTTTACCGGGCGAGACGCTGGAGCAGG